>CAIRTT010000035.1 GCA_903881535.1 uncultured Armatimonadota bacterium | reverse complement strand
TCCCGATGCTGCCTGCAAAAGCAACAGTGTGTTCCAGGTGACAAACGCCAAAATGATGCTGATGAGGATGCCTGCAAAGCTTCCCGCTTGACTGAAACGGATGGCAAGCGGCGGACAGATAATCGCAAACGCAAGGCACATTGTGGGTAACGCAATCCGAAACCACAGACTTGCTTCAAGTCCGTTGAGTTTGGCGATGTCCCCTTGGTTGCGTGCCGCTCGCGACATCGTCGCAAGCTCAAAGAGCGTCCGCGTACTCGCATCCCCGCCAATCAAACTCGGCACACTCACAAAATCCAGGGTAACTATGACATCCCGCGTTGCAAATCCCGTTTCACTCTGGAGCATCCCCTTCGGGCCATACGCATGCACCACTCCGCCCTTGAGCATCAAGTGCCCGCGGGTGTAAATCCCTAGTGGGGCGGTGATCACGGATGTTCCTTTGACGATAATGACATCCACCAGCTGGCGCGCGGCTTTGCCGGCTGGCATCGATGCACTGAACGCCACTAGCTGCTGCGTTTTGGCATCCGGGAGCGCACCCGCAAACAAGGTTTCCTGCGGGCTTGCGAACATGGGTTGTCCGCCGGCGGCGATACGCGGCGCGAGGTCTGTGAGGCCAAGCGCGATGATGGCCAACACAGCGCCCATAACGGTCAGGGAGCGGTGGATTTGTGGGAGGCGCAGACCGGCAGCCCGCATCGCGATCGTTTCGTTATCCCGGCAAATGCGGTTGGCTGCGAGCGAACATCCCAGCGCACACGCTATCGGCATCGCGAGTGAAATCACTTGCGGCAATGCCCGCAGGACACGCATCCCGAGGAGGTCAGGTGACATCCCCGACCGACCCGCGCCGCCAAGCTCCTGTTGCAGCTGCAGAAGTATGATCATGACTGTTGCGATCAGGAGACTGAGAATCAATGGTAGGAGGGCTTCACGCAGGACATAGCGGTCTGTTCGTGTCATTCCGCCCTCCGGATACCGATCGCGCCTGCGATGACAAGGATGCCCGCCGGGAGAGTGGCAACCAGTATTGGCGGGATGATGCCGCGGATCGAAAGCGTCTGCAGGATGAAAAGTCCCAGCTGGGATGCTGCGACCAGGGCCAGCGCACCGACGACGGCAGCGAAGGGGCCTTGATGCCGCGTGCGGATAGCGAGCGGGATGCCGCAGAGGGCTAGCCCGATACAAATAAGAGGGATGGCGGGTTTGCTTTGGAGAGCGGTCTCAAGCTCGCGCCGGCGCTGTGGGTCGGCTGTGAAACGAAGCATCACCTCGATATCCGCGCGTGAGCGGTTTTGCAGCTGCTCGCCACCGCTGGTAATCACACCGCTTTGAAAATCGGCATTCAGCGCAAGGAGCTGACGATCCGCGTGGGCATCCCAGATGGTGCGACCATTCCTGTCAAGCGCGTGGATACTGGCATCATTAAGTATCCAAGTGCTGTTACGGTATTCAGCCGTTGGGGCAATCGTGATGCGTGCTGAGCCGCCATCCGTGCCGCGGTCCAGCACCGTCACCTGCTCCATTTTAAAGGCTGTTCGGTCAAGCTTTCGTGTCTTCCACCAAGAGAGGGTGATTGGGCTGACGTTGAATGTCAATGAGCGGTCGATGGTGGTGCTTGGAAGAGCAGTCAGCCAGCCTTCGACATTGGTTTGCGCGGCCCAGGTCCGTGGGACGATGCGTTCGGTGAGAGTGGATGCTACCAAGGCGCAAATGCACCCGAGGGCGATCACCGGCGTGGCTTGGCGGATGATTGGGATGCCGGCGGCGCGGAGGGCTGTCGTTTCGCCATCGCGTGTGAGGCGCGACCACGCTAGTCCCGGCGCAAGGGCGCAGGCAACCGGGAGAGCTAGCTGCATCGCCGTCGGGATATTCAGGATTAGCAGCCGCCCGACGAACGAGAGTGGCCAGCGTTCGCGGAGGAGCTGTTCGAGGATGGCGTAGAGGGTGTTCCCGACGAGCATCACAAGAAAAAGAAACAAACCGATGGCCAGCGGCGTGATGAGCTCGCGGGTGATCATTCGGTCGTGGATGCGGAACACTGGCTAGATTGTACGGGGTAGGGTGGGGTGCGCCAACTGGGGTGTGTAATTGGGGCGGTTACCTATATCCACTGCGTGTAAAGTGATACACTGAACCCAGTGAATAATCATCTTTTGCACCTGCCTCCTTTTGTTGTAAAGCCATCTCATGTGCCGAGTGCATTCGTTGTGGCGCAGGGTGAAGAGCCTGTTGCAAGCAAATTGATTATCACTGGTAAAGATGCGGGCCGTGAGCTGCGCCGTGCGATTGCCGCGTATGTGGAAGACCTGGAGCCGACGGGTGTCTGTGTGTTGGATATCGATTTGTCGGGTGTCCTGATGCTCGATGTTGCCGTTGCATTTGAGCTCAACAAAGCGCGGACATCGGTGCAGCTGATGGAGGATGGCATCGGGTGCTATCTCGTGCTCCGTGGCGTCAGCGTGCAGCTGCGCGAGACATTACGCGCTTTAATGCGTTATTTAGAAACTGTTTGGGTGATTTACTTGCATGAAAGTGACAACCCAGAGATTCTCGGTGAGCTCAGCCGTGAGCTACGGGAGACCTGGGAGTTTGCGGTGGAGCGTGGGTCGCTCGATGCAGCTGCCTTCGATGAAATTGCAGAAAAGTCAGGTTCAAAGATTGCCGCATCCGCGCGTTCCAACCGCCTCACGAGTTTGAGCCAGCTGCATTTGCTTGTTAAGACATCGGAGTCCGGCAGCGATGCGGACAGCGGATCACCGCGCAGCGGACGAAGCCGCACGTTTTTCCCAGTCTGCTGATCGACGATTAGTGCTGCCTCAGCATAAATGTCATCCTAAAATTGGGTAAACCGATGCACTGAACACTGTCGATTGTTGAAGGAGTGGCGTGTGATGAGCACCAACAACGTGTTGCGGATGGTACGTGTTTCGCTAGGGCTGAACATCGCAGTTCTCATACCCGTATGCACCGTCTTGATTTTGAACCTCACACCATTTGTTGATGTTTGGGGGCCTGCCACGCCTGCGCGTGGAATCTTGTTGTCGATGTACGTGAGCATCCTGATCCTGTCTATTGGATTGTGGATGCAGCGGAATCCTATGTTGGTCGCTCCGATGCTAGCAATGCAGATCTGCTACAAGGTCACGACGCCTTTTACAGTGGGTTCGCTGACAAATCCCATCGTGATCAGTAATATCGTGGTTGCAATCGTGCATGCGATTACGCTTTGGCTAATCGTGACGCACCACAGGGCAAGCGCCAAATAGCGTCGATTTCCGCATCCCCCTAAGCTCAGATAGCTGTCATCTTGGTTGCCCACCGCGGTCATCCACATCCCTGAAAACATTTTTAAATGTCCTTTCCGGATATCCCCTGCCCGGCAGAGTTTTCTCTTGTGCAGCAAACCACCCAAAATATTTGCAGTCTGGCGATTTGGTTGCATGTTGACATTTGTGAATTCACTGAATATAATGAAATATAGTTTGATGGCCGAGGATATTTGAAATGACACCTACTCCACGAAACCGCTTTGAGCATCGTCGAAACGCATCCCCAATCATGCAGGCATGTCATGAGCTACGTCCAAAGCTCATCAGCCGTGTTCGAAAAAGTGGCTGCCCGGCGGATCAAGCGGAAGATGTTGTCCAAAATCTCATCCATCAAGTGATCATCGACTATAAGCCCGAGCTGAACACGAGCGCCCCTGCTTATGTCTGGACACAGCTGCAGTGGCATATAAAGCGCTATTACGCCAGCAAGTCCAAGCATGGTCAGCGCTTTATCGATCCTGATGGTGAGTTCGGAAAAGATGACATCATCGAAGGCCAGGTCGCTGCGGACCGGATGATTGCTGACATGATCACCGATCAGAGCATCGCGGCGCTGATCTATTCGGCTGTGCCCCTGAGTGACTATGCGGTACTCGATGCCATCGGTCACGGGTGGAATACCGCCGAGCTGGCAGATGCTCTTGGGGTTTCCCTTGAGGCCGCCCGGGCGCGGAAGTCCCGCCTGATCAAGACACTCCGGCAGCGCTTTGCAACAGAAGACATCCTTTCCTAGGAATTTCCAAAAAACCACCCAAGTAGATGACGCCTGACTCTCCTGACAGTTGCTATACTCAATCTGTTCAGGACGGTCAGCGTTGTCCGCCAAACTTGGGAGCTTATCTGCATGCCGAACTTCCGTTCCTTACTTGCTAATCAAACTTACAAATCCGCCATCCGTCTGGTTGGATTCCTCACCGTCACGACCGTATCCGCAGTACTTTCCATTGCGGCACCACCTGTCAGCACAAAGCCGGCATCCAAACCTGCGCTGCCGGTGCCGGATTACGCCCGTGACATCCGACCAATTCTCGCAAGGAACTGTTTTAGCTGTCACGGCGCAGATGATGGCAGACGCCAAGTTGGCCTTCGGCTAGACATGCGTGATGGTGCCATCCAAAAACGCAAGTCTGGAAGCCAAGCCATTGTTCCCGGGAAGCCGGCCGTTAGCGGGATGATCCAACGCATCACCACAACATCCGCCGCAACCCTAATGCCCCCACCTGAGACGGGTCACAAAGTCTCCCCGGATGAAGTCCGCATGCTTTCCCAATGGATTACATCCGGAGCCAAATATGCCAGTCACTGGGCATTCTCAAAACCCATTGCCGCTCCCATCACACCCGGTTCCCGAAACCCCATCGACCCACTCGTGACCAGAGGCATTCGAGAAAATGGCCTCACGCCAGCTCCTGCCGCTGACCGCCGTACATGGCTCCGCCGCGTGTCCTTGGACATCACAGGAATCCCGCCAACCATCACCGAAATCCGCGCCTTTGAAGCTGACAAATCTCCAAATGCAAAGGAGCAAGCCGTTGACAGACTCCTCGCATCCAAGCACTTTGGGGAGAAATGGGCACGGCCTTGGCTTGATCTCGCACGCTATGCCGACTCTGCTGGCTACGGCTCCGACCCCCTCCGCACAAACCTCTGGCCATGGCGTGATTGGGTCATCGATGCTCTCAACCAAAACATCCCGTACAGCCAGTTTGTAACGTTGCAGCTTGCGGGTGACATCATCCCGGGTGCAACCGATGACACACGCCTCGCCACTGCGTTCCACCGGAACACGATGACGAATACCGAAGGTGGGACATCCGATGAGGAATTCCGTACTGCCGCCGTCAAGGATCGTATTCAGACCACCGTGCAAGGCCTAATGGGTATCACCGTTCAATGTGCTCAGTGCCACACGCATAAGTTTGATCCAATCAGCCAGCGCGAGTACTACCAGCTGCTCGCCGTCTTCAACCAGACGATGGACGATGACCAGCCGGATGAGACACCGCTGCTCGCAGTAACACCGCCATCAAGGCGCGACCTTGCAACGCAGCTCGATGCACGCATCAAGGCGGCAGAGGAAAAGCTTGCCGCCCGGCCAGCACAGACCACGACTAGCGCTGCGAAGCGAGCACGTTTCGTCCGTATCACGCAACCTGGGACTGCATCCTTCCTGATGCTCGCCGAAGTCGAGGTGCTCTCTGGCGGAAAGAACATCGCCGTTGGTAAAGCCGCATCCCAGAGCTCTACAGACTACGGCGGACCTGCAAAGCTTGCCGTTGATGGTAACCCGGATGGCAACTTTGACAACAAATCCACCACGCATACCGCAAGCCAGGACAACCCTTGGTGGGAAGTTGATCTTGGATCTGCCATTCAAGTCGACAGTGTGCGCATCCACCCGCGAACCGATGCCCACATCGGAAAAATGAAGGGTATTCGCATAACCCTCCTCGATGCTGACCGCAAACCGGTTGCAGAGGCGCCCATCGCGGATGCCATTATTGCTGCCCGTGAAACCATTCCAAGCGGCGACCCGGATCGCATCGCAATTGCCGAGCTTCGGTCACAACGTGCTGCCATCGGAACGATTCGTGTCCCCGTCATGGTTGAGCTCGCAGCAAACAAACAGCGCACCAGCACGATGCTTACACTCGGTAATTTCCAGATGAAGGGGGATGCCGTTAAGCCCGCTGTTCCAGCAGCCTTTGGAAAGTTTCCAGCGGGTGCACCACTCAATCGCCTTGGCGTTGCAAAATGGCTCGTCAGCCCGGATAACCCACTGACGGCACGCGTTGCCGTCAACCGAATTTGGGCACAGCTCTTTGGCCGAGGCATTGTTGAAACAGAAGAGGACTTCGGAATTCAGGGTGCTCTGCCGACGAACCAGGCGCTTATCGACCAGCTGGCCGTGATGTTTATGCACGACTGGGATGTCAAAGAGCTCATCCGTGAAATCGTGCTGACGGACACCTATGGTCGTAGCTCCCTCGCCAGCCCTCTTGCTGAGCGTCGTGATCCGCGGAATGTTCATCTATCCCACTATCCGCGCCGCCGCCTCGATGCAGAAGGCGTTCGCGACCAATCCTTAGCGATATCGGGGTTGTTGACTCCGACCATTGGAGGGCCAAGCGTTTACCCACCTCAACCCGATGGACTGTGGCAGGCGGCCTTCAATGGCGAGCGCAACTACCCGACAAGCATGGGAGCGGAACGCTACCGCCGCGGCCTCTACACCTTCTGGCGCCGGACCGTTCCATACCCAAGCATGGCAACATTTGATGCGCCTAGCCGTGAAGCGTGTACGCTCCGGCGTCAGCCAACCAATACGCCTCTGCAGGCACTGGTCACCCTTAACGACCCGGCGTATATCGAGTTTGCTCAAGGCTATGCGATTCGAGTGCTGACCGAAAGCAAAGGGACAGACCGCCAGCGAGCAGCCTGGGCACTTGAAAATGCAACATTGCAAAAGCCATCCACAAAGCAAATTGATGCTGTCGTCGCACTCCTGACTGCGGAACGCACACGCCTCCGCAAGGATATGGAGAGTGCAAAACAACTCGCCGACCCGGCTGCGCATCCGTTGCCGAAGAATCTTGACATCGTGGATGCCGCTGCATGGACAGTCACATCCAATGTCATCCTCAACCTCGACCAGGTTCTGACCATCAACTAGAGAGCGAATCAGCCACCATGAAAATCGATACACAACACCCAATCTGGCTGGCCGGCGAGGCCGGGACACGCCGCGAGCTCCTTCGGGGCGCTGGTCTTGGAATTGGCGCGATGGCCCTCGGAACCCTCATGACCGATGATGCCGGCGCGGCGCCAAAGCCTCAACCGGATGGCATTCCGCCTATCCCAAAGAAGAAGGCCCGTGCTAAAGCTGTCATCTACCTCCACATGAGCGGCGCGCCTCCAACACTTGACTGCTTCGATTACAAGCCTACCCTCAAGCGTCTCGACCGTCAGGACTGCCCGGCAGAGCTGATGAAAGGGGAGCGCTTCGCATTCATCAAGGGCGTGCCGAAGATTCTCGCATCCCCGCACTCCTTTGCGCAGTACGGCAAGGCCGGGATGTGGGTGAGCTCACAGCTTCCGTACACCTCCAAGATTGCCGATGAGATTACGCTTGTCCGCTCGATGGTTACCGACCAGATCAACCATTCGCCAGCGGAAATGTTTATCTACACCGGGAATGCGTTTCCTGGAAATGCATCGATGGGCTCATGGATCACCTACGGCCTTGGTTCATCGAATAAAAACCTTCCCGGATTTGTTGTCCTGCTCAGCGGTGGAACAGACCCAACCGGAGGCAAGAGCATTTGGAGCAGCGGTTACCTGCCATCCGTGTACCAGGGTGTCCAATGCCGCGCAGCAGGCGATCCGATTCTGTTCCTCTCGGATCCAAAGGGCATCGACCGTCAGAGTCGCCGCCGTACTCTGGATGCACTCTCAACCCTCAATAAACTGGACTCGGCGCGCACCGGTGACCGCGAAACCATCGCCCGTACCGAGCAGTATGAGCTCGCCTATCGCATGCAAATGGCGGTTCCGGAAGTCACCGACATCCGCAAAGAAAAGCCAGAGACACTGGAACGCTACGGCATCACCAACCCGGCCGAAGCCAGCTTTGCAAAGAACTGTCTCCTTGCCCGCCGCCTGGTGGAGCAGGGCGTGCGGTATGTGCAGCTCTACGACTGGGGATGGGACATTCATGGGACAGGCCCCGGGGATGACCTGATGACTGCCTTCCCACAGAAGTGTCAGCAGACCGATAAGGCTGCCGCGGCGCTTGTGATGGACCTCAAGGAGCGCGGTCTCCTCGATGATGTCCTGGTTGTCTGGGGCGGTGAGTTTGGCCGTACACCGATGAACGAAGCGCGGGGCGGCTCGACGTATCTTGGACGTGACCATCACCCACATGCGTTCTGTATGTGGATGGCTGGCGGCGGGATGAAGCAGGGCTATATCCACGGCGAAACGGATGAGCTTGGCTACAAGGTTGCAAGCGGGAAAGTCACGATTCGCGATCTGCAGGCAACCATTCTGGATGCGGTCGGTTTGGATCCATATCGGCTACGGTTCCCATTCCAGGGGCTTGACCAGCGGCTGATCGGACCGACGAATGAGGGTCAGGTTCAGACCGCACTCTATCGGTAATCTAGTCAGCTTTGTGCCGGGAGGCTAAATGTCCCAGTCTTTGGGATCGCCTGCCGGCACAGGATTGATGCCCTTGCTGACCTGCTTACGCTTGCTCTGTGCCATCAGGTCCATCAGGGTGCCTGCGTACACAAAGATCGCAACACCGATTGCCACCAGATGCATTGTGTGCATTTGCTGCGCCTGTGCGGCAAGCGTTTTGCTGACCAGAGTTTTGGCAGTCGTGTTGACTTGCGGGGCATCACGCGTCGCGATTGAGACGGTAACGGCTGTGACAAAGATGGCAAGCAGCGGTGCGCCTTTGGTGAGCTGCTTGAGCAGCAAGTGGCCGGCTCCTGGGAGCACCAGCGAGATGCCTGTCGCCATCGCCAGCTGGTTTTGAGCCTCTTCAACATCGAGCTGCGGGGTGACCGATAGCCCCAGCTTTTTCATCGCATCTTCATCGGCGATCTGAACGGTCATCTTGCCGACTTTCGTTTCACTGGATGCACGCTTGGGGTCAGACGCATGCGCGCGCCGATAGTGCCCGAGAGCTGTTTCCCAGCGTTGTTCACTGGCATCCAAGTCGCCAAGGAGCTCATGCGCCGGAGCGATCAATGCACTCGGCACATTGGTGTACATCTGAAGGATTGCGCGCAAGGTCTTGCGGGCATCTGTGTACTGTGCGCGTACTCGCTGGAGGTTTGCCTGAGCGATTTGCCGCGTGATTTCCTGCTCAGCGGTGTAGAGTTTCGTCCCTTCGAGCATCGGCTTCTCATTGACGTAACCCGATTCCACTACTTCAACGCCTTCTGCGCTTTGAGCATCAGAACTGCTTGATGAAACCGAATCTGTGTCCAGGTTATGGACATCGGCAACAACTGCCTCGCCTGATGCATCCACTGCTGGTTCTGGCACCGATGCCGCCGTGGTCTCGAAGAGCTTTGTCGCACACTGACTGCAGAAATTCGCAATTGGGAGGTTCACCGCAGCGCAGGTTGTGCAAACCCGTGGCCGCGGCCCGCCACAGCTGCCACAAAAGCGGTCATTTATACCAAACAACCGCCCACACGATGTGCAGGGCGGTTGTTCGTCAGATGTCGAATGCGTTTGAGATTCGCTCATGGTTGCATTTGGACGGCACACATTGTGTGCCAGGTTCCGTTAGTCCTCTTTAGGTTCATCCACAGGGGCAACGGCTTCATCCGCAACACGGAAGAAGGTCTCTGTCCCATCGGCATCGTCTTCCTCGTCGTCGTCATCCCAGTCGTCCAGCTCATCATCCGACCAGTCAGCCTCGGTCGGGAACTCGCCAAACTCATGCGTACCGGATGCTTCGTCGCCTTCAGCTTCGTCATCATCCCAGTCATCATCCACAGGACTTACCTTCACAGGTTCATCACGTGGGTCACGAATTGCTGGTTGATTCTCAGCCGTCGGAGCAATAACACGGTCAAGTGGATACGTCGGGAGCGAACCAGGGTGTGGCGGGAGCGCACCCTTAGGCTGAACCGTTGTCCAGTAGACCTCCAGCTTGTAACGTTCACGCGCTTCTTCGCTCATGATGTGGAGAATGACATCCCCAAAGTCAACAAGAACCCACTCCGCAACTTCCTCACCCGAAACGGATGGCTTGGCTATGTTGTGGTCTTCCATCGTGTCGAGAACGTGCTCGGAGATGGCGCGGATGTGCGGTACGGCAAGGCCGGTACAAATAATAAAGAAGTCTGCGATGTTTACTTTTTCACGCAGGTCGATGACTACCGGGTTTTCTGCCTTGCGGTCATCTATGATTTCGAGAATAAGGTTTTTTTTCTCGTCGGATGGAATTTGCTGTTTAGCCACTCTGTGCCCTTTTGGTTACTGGAAAATGCCACGCAGCTCAGGCGGCATTGTATATTTACGATTCTGTGAGATGTTGCAATTCTACCGGAAAGCCCGTCCATCGAACGAAAAAGATTCCGGAGCCGCTGTTTACACTACTTTCTGCTCCTTTGGGCCGCTTCCATACAGCCCACGCGCAACAATCTCGTCTACCACCGAAGGGAGTAGCAAGGCGCTCACATCCCCTCCAGATAGCAACGCATCCCTAACCGCCGTGCTACTCATGTCCACCGGTTCGGGCGTTGGAATAGCATCGGTGATGTCCCGCCACTGCTGTGGCAGCTGCGAAATGATGTTAGCCACGCTGTCGAAACGAGGCCGGTCAAAGGCTGCAATCCGTACTGTTTGACAAATGACATCCGCCTCACGAAAGCTTGCTATTCCGGAAAGCACATCCGCGCCGCACAGAAACCAAACTTTTGCATCAGGACCCGCCAACCGCCTCGCTTCGATCACCGTCTCAAAGGTATAACTCGGACCTGGTCGCTCTGCTTCTATCGTCCAAACGTCCATGTCATCGATGCCCATCGTCGCGGCCTCTGCCAGCGCAACACGTGCTAGTGCAGGCGTAACCAGCGTCTGGTCTTTCCACGGCGACACCTGGTTGGGTATCCAGAGGGTCAGGTCGGCACCCAGCGTCGCTGCCGCAAGCGTTGCGATGATCGAGTGGGCGCGCGTCGGAGGATCAAAGCTTCCTCCAAACAGCAAAATGCGCGATTTGTTGGCAAACAGCCCGTCAGGTGTACTCAATGCTTATGCGTCATCATCCGCTTCAAACGGACCACGCTGCTGTTCACCTTGCTTGATGACCGCCAGCTGATAAGCATTAATGGCCGAAGCCACACGCAAAAACACCGGAACCCACATCAAAAATGTCCATGATGGCAGAAAGGCCATCGCCGCAATACCCGCAAATAACCAAGGGAGGCCTTTTTTGTACTCGCCCATCAGCATGTGACCAAGACCGGGCATCAAGAAGGATAGAAACGCCACCAGAAATGGGTTGGCCATCATGCCGGTTTTAAGACGTGGCAGCTCTTCTTCTCCGGATGCCTGTGCGGTTCCCACTCCGTGACCGGATGTTCCATTTCCCCGGGCTTCGTGGATACTGTTTATCTGTCTGACAGTCGTTCGTGTGTCGCGTACACCACTTCGTCCGCCGGCCGTTGCCGCCTGCGGGCCTTGTCCAGTCAAGCTGGCGACATACCCAGATGGGAAGTCTG
>CAIRTT010000034.1 GCA_903881535.1 uncultured Armatimonadota bacterium | reverse complement strand
TCATCGAAAGTGCGCTCTCAGGCCTGCAAACCGTAAAAGCCTACAACCTGCGAAGCTATACCCTGGCACGGTATCGAACCATTGCTGAAAGTGCAGTTGCCCGACGCATTCGGATTGCCTGGCTCGACAGTAGCCTCGGGGCTGCCGTACAGGTGCTCTGCGCGATTGGGCTTGCGGGAGCATTGTACATCGGCGCGGATGCCGCAGCGCACGGTACCCTTTCGCCAGGTCAGGTCATCCTTGGCATCCACTACCTAGGTCAAATCTACACGCCCATCCGCACCATCGGCAAGAAGTGGGCGAGCCTGCAAACCCAGCTCGTCAGCCTCGAACGAATCGACTTTCTCCTGCAAACGGACACCGATGTCCCTGTGCCCACCAACCCACAAACAGTGCCTGAAGATGTCCGAGAGATCTCCCTCACAAATGTCAGCTTTGCCTATGATGAGGCGCATCCGATTTTGCAGGATGTGAGTATCTCGATACGCAAAGGGGATGTCATCGCGCTCACGGGAGCAACGGGTATCGGAAAATCAACACTGATTGCATTGCTTCTCCGCTTAATAGATCCCGTCTCCGGAAATGTAGACATTAATGGCATCCCAGCCACGCAGCTAGACCCAGAAAGCCTTCGAAACATCTACGCAACTGTGCTTCAGGAAACCGTACTCTTTCCAGGGACGATTCGGGAGAACCTTCTCCTTGCAAAGCCGGGTGCGACGGCGGATGAAATCGAAAATGCAGTCGATGCCGCAGCGCTGCGGGCGGCAATCACGACCTTTCCGGATGGCCTTGATACCGTCGTTGGTGAACGCGGGGCAAAGCTTTCCGGTGGTGAGCGTCAACGGGTCGGGCTTGCGCGTGCATTCCTGCGGGATGCCCCTGTTCTGCTCCTCGATGAGCCGACAAGTGCATTGGATCCGGCGACAGAAGAGGGCGTTCTGATTGCTCTGAAGCGGCTGATGGTTGGTCGGACGGTGGTGATGGTCACGCATCGGGATGCCCCACTACGCCTCGCGGACAAAATTTACCGTTTAGAACAGGGACAGCTGATCCACCAGAATGCTGTAGATGTCCAATTTTCTGGTCCTAAAACTGAAAACGCCATTCGGCAGATTTTGTGATGCGTTGCCCCATCTAACACACCAAAGACGATGATTCCTCACTGTGCCTTCATAATCATCACCCACAATGAGACAACTATGAAGATTTTGTGCGTTGAGGACGATGAAAACATTGCGGAGATTGTCAAGCTCGGCCTTGAATCCGCAGGTTGGACGGTAGAAATAGCATCCAGCGGCACCGAAGGCATCGAGCTCGCACGCGAAGGTGGCTGGGGCCTCCTCGTCGTGGATGGCATGCTCCCAGGCTTGGATGGCATCGAAATCTGTAAACGCCTCCGCTCAGGGCGCGACCGTACACCCATCCTGATGCTCACCGCACGCGACACCGTGAAAG
Organism: uncultured Armatimonadota bacterium; assembly: GCA_903881535.1. GTDB lineage: Bacteria > Armatimonadota > Armatimonadia > Armatimonadales > Armatimonadaceae > CAIRTT01. The sequence continues at coordinate 2,417 of CAIRTT010000034.1, read as the reverse complement.
ATGAAGTTCGTGGTCTCGAGGCCGGCGCGGATGACTACCTGACAAAACCATTTTCGATGGAAGTGCTCCTCGCACGCTGCCGGGTTTTGCTCCGCCGGGATGCACGTGAAAAGTCCCGCTACATCCACGTCGATGACCTTGAAGTCGATACGGTGAACCATACGGTCAAGCGCGATGGTATCGACCTGCAGCTTACCCAACGTGAATTCGGCGTCTTTGAAGCGCTGCTTCTGCGCGAAGGCACCGTCATCAGCCGTGAACAGCTACGTCTTCGTGTCTGGAATGATGATGCGGCGGTTGGTTCTAATGTCGTAGATGTCTATGTCAAGCAGCTGCGCAGCAAACTGGATGACACGCGGGAACCTCGCCTCATTCGCACGGTCTATGGCGCCGGTTATATACTGGAGCGGCACGCAAAAGCCTAAACATAAATGACTGTCCGAGCAAAACTTACTCTGCTGAATGTAGCGGTCCTCTTCCTGATTTTGATCGGGATGGGGATGGCCCTTCGTGGCCGTATCGACATCAGCATGATGAATACACTCGACCGAGAGCTTGCATCGCGGGCAACACAGCTCACACAGCCCCGCGGTGGACGCCCTCGAGGTCCGGGGGGGCCACCGGGTGGACTGGGTAACCTGATGCTCGGCCAACAACAAGGCCGCCAGCAAGATCCAAATCAGCCGGGAAATGACAATCACGGAAATGGGGATCAAAATCCAAACGATGACTCAAACCGGGATCGTCGCGACTTTGGACCGCCCTTTGATGGCTTTGGCCGGCCACCAATTCCACCAAACATGCCGCTTTACAGCCCGGATGGCTCCCGCGTCAACGAACGGCAGCCGCCGGCCATTGATACAAAACTTGTCATCCAAACTGCAATAACACGCCAGGAATCCTATGTAACCGCTGGAGATCAACGCATATACACGCGCCCGATACGGTTCCGTGACATGGACCTCGTGTTCCAAGCAGCGACAAGTATTCGGGGACTCCACGATGACCTTGCGGCCATCACCCGTGAAATGTTGCTGCTATCGCCGATTGCGCTTCTCGCAGCGACCATCGCCGGGATGTTCCTGACACGCAGGATGCTAAGCCCCGTGGATGCCATCAGCCGCAAGGCAGAAACGATACAGGCAGACAATCTCTCCGACCGCTTGCCCGTAAACGGCACGGATGAGTTCGGCAAGCTCTCACAGACCATTAACAATATGCTTTCAAGGCTTGAGACGCAGTTTGAGCAACAGCGTCGCTTCGTCGGAGATGCATCCCATGAGCTGCGAAGCCCCCTCACGGTCATTAAAGGTGCCGCCGAGCTTGGCGCCATCGATGAGCTAGCGACTGATCGCAGTCGAGATTACTTCAGGCGCATTAACCAAGCCGCCGACCGGACAACACGTCTGGTGGAAAACCTGCTCTTTCTTGCGCGCTCTGACAACGGCGTGTTGGTCGCAAACCGCCATGAAACCGATATCGCAGAGCTGATACAAGGTGCGGTTGATGAAGTTGGCGCATCGTTTACAACGCATCCCGCAGTGGATTACCATTTTGAAGTGCAGACCTTACACATTGATGGTGAGCTGATGCACAGGGCTCTCTGCAATTTGATCAGCAATGCGTATCGCCACACACCCGAATCCGGCGTGGTAAGTATCTCAGTGAGCCAAACCGCAATCTGTGTTCAGGACAACGGCTGCGGCATCCCAGAATCACACCTTCCACATGTGCAAGAGCGTTTTTACCGCGTGGATGCCAGCCGGTCACGGAAAGCCGGCGGCACAGGACTTGGACTGTCGATTGTGCAGAGCATCGCAGCCGCTCACGGCGGGGATGTCGCCATTCAGAGCATCGAAGGAGTTGGCACGACGGTAACCATCTCCTTCTCCGCATGATGTTGACCCGCTAAACGGACCGCGCGCCTGGTGTGCCGGCATCGACGACAAAGGATGCACGCTTTGACACTACTCCGCCCTCTTTCGCGACCTGGTCGACAACCATAAAATCCGATGTCCACTGCGTTGGCGTGACACGGCAGCGGACATAGCCACGCTGCTGATTATGGAACTTCACAAATGGGTTTTCCTTCAGCAGGTCATCCAGAATTTTTGGTTTGTCCACACCATCCCCGCCACTTGTAATGCTCGTTCCGACAAACTCTGTCGCGACAACTGGCAGCTCGGGTTTACGGTCATCGACTCTAAGGTCATTGACCCAGTTGGTATGGATGTCTCCTGTTAGAACGACGGTGTTACGAATGCGGTTTTCCTGGATGAACTTGGCAAGGGCCATCCGCTCGCCCGCGTAGCCAGGCCACTGATCCATGGAATACTTCTGCTCAGGGCCCATCGAGCGGTCAACCATCCCCATCATCACCTGCTGCGCAAGAACATTCCATGTCCCTGTTGATGCCT
>CAIRTT010000033.1 GCA_903881535.1 uncultured Armatimonadota bacterium | reverse complement strand
GCAGCGATGCTTGGGAAGGAGTAGGTCAATGGCTCGTTGGAACCATAGGAGAGATACTCATTGTCCAGAATCTGGTTTCGGCCAACTGGAAGGCTACCAGTGTTGTCATAGACAAACCAGCCGTTTTCACGGAAGCGAACCTTGGTCGTCGCGGATGGGCAGGAGTAAACCTTGCCATTCTTGACGTATGGGTAGATCGCGTAGTACCAAATGGTCGTTGCGTTGTTCGGGCTGTACCAACCCTTATCACCCCAGTTTGAGGAGTAGTTTTGGTCCCAGCGCCATTCCGGGAAGGTTTCATCATAATCCGAGGAATACATCATCATGCCGAGGGTCAGCTGCTTGATGTTCGAGAGACAAGATGCTCCACGGGCCTTTTCACGGGCTTGCGCGAAAACAGGGAAGAGAATTGCGGCGAGAATTGCGATGATGGCGATAACCACCAAAAGCTCAATGAGTGTAAATCCAGCATTGGATCTTGACTTCATAGCATTGCATCCTTTCAAGTGAATGGAACAGATACTGCACTACCTAACAACAGTGTTAGATGAATGCATAATACCTACGAATCAGCGTAATTGCACAATATGAGTATTTGATTAATTTTGAGTGAACATCCGAAATTAATTACGATACTCACTCTTTATTTTTGACAGGTGCGTGGGTCTTCATTAGGTTAATTTGGATTCGAAACATCAGCATTGTGCTTCCAATACATGGCACACCGCCCTGCAAGAGGTTAATATCCCGCATCCCTCTCCCCTGACAGGAAATATTGAGCCATGCCGGAAGCACAATTCCCAACGACCTGGACTGCTGACAACGGCAATGGCACCTTTAGTAATCCGCTCTTTTTTGATGAGTTTTCAGACCCAGACATGATCCGCGTGGGAAGCGATTACTACCTCACTGGGACCACGATGCACACCAGCCCGGGGCTTCCCGTTCTGCATTCGAAAGACCTTGTCAACTGGACACTACTGTCCTATGCAAGCGACCGTCTCGACCTTGGGCCAGCGTTCCGCCTCGATAACGACAAGGACATTTACGGACGCGGCATCTGGGCACCAAGCTTCCGACATCACAACGGGACCTTCTATATCTTTGCGAATGTCACCGGACATCCAACGCTTGTATACACAGCGAACAAGCCAACGGGTCCCTGGAAACGTACGACGATGAAGCGGGGGTTCCACGATTTATCAGTCTTGTTCGATGATGATGGCAAAACCTACATCGCGTGGGGGTACCGCGATATCCGCATCGCGCAGCTGAACGACACCCTAGATGACATCATCCCCGGGACCGAACACACCCCGTTTGGTCCGGAGTCCATCATGGGCGAAGGAGCGCACTTCCTCAAAATCAACGTGATGTACTTCATCATCAGTGCCTGGTACGCCGGCGGCTTCCGGATGCCTTGCGCACGCGCAAAGTCCCCATTTGGCCCATACGAAATCCATCCATCCATTAGTACCGGTGAAGCCTTTGGGATCACGCAAGGCTACCGGCTCCGCTCCGATAAAGGCGGCAAGTTTGATATCAGCGCGCCTGATCCAAGCCGGGATGGCATCGCAACCGCCATCCACCAAGGCGGAATCGTTGATACAAAGAGTGGCGAGTGGTGGGGCTACTCGATGATGGATGCCAATTCCATCGGGCGGCTGACGTGTCTGTCCCCCATCACGTGGGTGGATGGCTGGCCGATGTTCGGTCTCCCCGGCAATGTTGGCCGTACCCCGCGCACGTGGGTCAAGCCAACAACCGGCGCCCGGACTAAGCCGTCATCCCCCTACACCCGCAGCGATTCCTTCAAAGGGCCAAAGCTCGCGAATGTCTGGCAGTGGAATCACCATCCAGATGACAGCAAGTGGTCGCTCAAGACCCGGCGGGGCTGGTTAAGCCTCACTCCGCAGACATCCCCAGAGTTCTGGCATGCGAAAAACACCCTGACGCAACGCGCCATCGGGCCAAAATCCACCGTCACCGTAACCATCGATTCAGCAAAGCTCATTCCCGGGGATGTCACAGGGCTTGGTTTGCTGAACCATCCGTATGCGTGGATTGCTGTCCGCTGCGTTTCTATGAGTGAGCATCAACTCACGATGTTCCATCAAGAAACGGGCAATGAAACATCAGTCGCGTTGCCGAAACCCGTCATCCAGCTGCGGGCAGAGTGTGACTTCCTGAGCGAGATGGCGACCTTGTTCTGGAGTGTTGATGGTTTGACATGGCAGGTTCTTGGCAGCCCATTCCGGATGGTCTTTCAGCTCCGCACATTTCAAGGAGTCCGCTATGCTCTCTTTGCGTACAACACGCTCGGAAATTCAGGTGGCCGTGCGGACTTCGCAAACTTTACAGTGCACGAGCCCTCGCCACGGGGTCTGATGAACGCCATTCCCTATGGACAGCTCATCACAATTGAAAATGCAACATCCGGGCACATGCTCAGCGTGAGTGGCAAGCGGATAACTGCATTGACCAACGCGGATATCACGCCATCCCGCTTCCGTGTTTTAGATCTGAAGAATGGCCGGGTCGCGCTGCAACATGTGGGTACTGGCGGCTATATAACCGTCTCCGGACTGGGCAGTGCATCAAAAATCAGCATCCAAAAGTCACGCGCCGGCGATCGACAAGCCTTTCAGTGGACGGAGACCATCCATGGCGAAATCATGCTG
>CAIRTT010000032.1 GCA_903881535.1 uncultured Armatimonadota bacterium | reverse complement strand
GTCTGGAAGATGTACATGCAACTCGATTACCTGGAAGACAAATGGGATGACACGCTCGCGGCATCGATGGATGAACCTGAGCTCCTCCGCTACCGTTCAAACCTCCTCGGCAGCGACCCGCGCCTGACCAACTTTGGCGGCGGCAACACATCCGCGAAGATTTCCGGTGTCGACCCCATTACTGGCTCTACCGTCGATGTCCTCTGGGTCAAAGGGTCCGGTGGCGACCTTGGGACCATCAAGCGCTCCGGCTTTGCGACGCTCTACCAGGACAAGCTGGAAGCCCTGAAGTCCCGTTACCGCGGCTTGGACTTTGAAGATGAGATGGTTGCTCTGTACCCCCTTTGCGCATTCGGGCAAAACAGCACCGCACCATCGATTGATACACCGCTCCACGCATTTGTGCCTGAGCGCCACGTCGACCACCTCCACCCGGACTGGGCGATTGCACTTGCCGCATCCGCAAATGGACCAGCCCTCCTCGAGCGCCTGCGGGAAGAGCAAGGCATCCACCTCGTCTGGCTGCCATGGAAGCGCCCGGGCTTTGAGCTTGGATTGTGGCTTGAGAGCGCCATTGCGCAAAATCCCGGCTGTGATGGTGTGATTCTCGGCTCGCATGGTCTGTTCACGTGGGGAGCGACCAGCCGTGAATCCTATGTGAGCACGCTGCGTGTCTTGGATGCCATCGGGAAATTCGTCGTCCCGCGGATTGAAGCCCGTGGCGCATCTCGCTTTGGCGGGCAGGTCGCAATGACCCGTGATGACCATGCGGCTCTCGTCGCAGCCGTTGGCCCAGTTCTGCGCGGGGCATTCACAAAGGCGAGCGGTAAGCGCCCCGTGATGCATTATCACGCGACACAGGATGTGTTGGAATTCGTAAACTCCGCCGATGTCGCGAAGCTTGCGGCGCGCGGGACAAGCTGTCCAGACCACTTCCTGCGGACGAAAGTCAAGCCGATGTTGGTCGAGTGGGATGTCACATCGGGTACGGCCGAAGACCTGATCGCTGCTGCAAAGGCTGCGCTTCCGGCGTATGCGGATGACTACCGGGCTTACTACGAAGCCAATCGTGAGCCCGAGAGCCCGGCGATGCGTGGCTCTGACCCAAGTGTGATTCTGATTCCCGGTGTCGGGCTCCTAAGCTTTGGCAAAAATGCCGCCGAAGCACGCGTGACCGGTGAGTTCTACACCAATGCCATCCACGTGATGGATGGTGCAACAAGCCTTGGGGACCTCGCGCCGGCCGCAGCCGATATCGATGCCCAATTGGTCTGCGACAACTACGTTTCGCTGCCAGCGAAAGAAGCCTTCAATATTGAGTATTGGGCGCTGGAAGAGGCGAAGCTACAGCGGATGCCAGCCGAGAAGGAAATGGCACGGCGTGTTGTGGTTGTGGTCGGGGCTGGTCCCGGTATCGGCCGCGCGGTGGCCCGCCGTGTGCTGACGGAAGGCGCGGTTGTCGTCTGCGCCGATATACAAGCAAGTCTTGCTGAAGAAACGGCAGAAGTCCTACGGAGCGAGTTTGGAAAAGATGCAGCAGTCGGTGTCGCCGTCGATATCACCAATCGTGAATCCGTACAGCAGCTCTACGCCGCCGCCGCCCTCCG
>CAIRTT010000031.1 GCA_903881535.1 uncultured Armatimonadota bacterium | reverse complement strand
TGGGCAGCTATGGGAATGCTCGCATCCGGACTTGGCGGACTTGTTGTCCGTGCTCGCCGCCGCCGCAGCGCATAATCAAACCAAGTGTAGGCCGCATCGCCATGATGCGGCATCTACCAAAGAGAAATTGGGAAACAGTGCCACTCCTAGCGGCCACACACAAACTTGATTTTTCGCATCACTGCAAAATTACCTGAAACAGTCACTTTGAGACCCATTCAGGTAATTTTGTCGTTTATACACGGTCTACTCAGCCAATAACATCACCCCACGTACTGCTGAAACAAACAGATTTTATGTTTGGCAGTGTGATCAGGGTGATGATGAAAAACGAACTTACAAAATCCAAACAGAACGGAAGCCTCGCTGTGATCTCCAACAGCGATGCGGATGTAAGTCGTTTTGGCATGGTAGTTGCACCACCAATCTCCGTGAAGCAATTATCCAGCTACTTCGATGGCAACTTTTTTGCAAGCCCGGCAGTGTGTATCAACCCTGATCTGGCTTACAAGTCCTCATCGATCGTATCTACTGTAACAGTAGGCGATGTCCCATTCAGCCGTGTGTCCATGAAGGAAGCGACTGCTCTGATTCTCTTGATGATTCAGAAAAGCAACTCCCCACATCACATTGTCACTGGCAACCTTGATCACCTCTATCGTCTTCAGAAAGACTTAGAATTCAAGAAGGCTTACGAGTCCGCATCCCTTGTCCTAGCTGACGGGATGCCAATCGTGTGGCTTTCCAGAATCTTGCGTCTGAATGGCGGTGATGAGCTCACTGAGCGTGTTGCTGGAAGTGATCTCTTCTGGGAACTCGGTCGCATCTCACAATCCCATGGTATTCGAATCTTCCTGCTCGGAGGTGTCGAAGGTGCAGCGGATGGTGCGAAGGAAGCGCTTGAGAAGGCTTACCCTGGATGCGACATTTGCGGGACATACTGTCCTCCGTTTGAGACATTCAATACGCAAGAAGAGCAGGATGAAATCCTGCGTCGTGTACGGGCTGCTTCGCCGGATGTCCTTTTGGTTGCGTTTGGCGCTCCAAAGCAGGAAAAGTGGATTGAAGCTAACAAGCATCACCTCGGTGTTCCGGTCTCCATTGGTGTTGGTGGATCGTTCGAGATGGCCTGCGGAATTGCCCGCAGAGCACCGAAGATATACCAGCAGTTGGGACTTGAATGGGCTTTTCGGCTTGTTCAGGATCCAGCAAGGCTCTATGACCGTTATGTGCGGCATGACCTTCCATTCCTTGTCAGGTTATTGATCAAAACGGTCAGTGATGTGGCGACTAGTGACCGTTCGAACACACAGCGGAATGCACATGCATTCCGCCTTGGGGGACTGAAGTGATGTTGCAGCAATCGTTATATAGATCTGGCCAGAAGGCGCTTTCAAGCATTCCTATGCCCATCGAAATGTTGCCAGCTGGGCAGAACGTTTTTATTGGTCTTTGCCAAAACCAGGTGGTTCCACATCACCTCGTGGTTGGTGAAAATCTATTTATCTTCCTTCATGCACACATGGACCTCTCCGATGTCGTCCGGTCAGTGCAGGAAGTGATGTCCGAACTCCCAATGAATTGTGGTTGGCGCCCGGTAGATCCGAACAATGCCATCCGCCTTGATTGGGTTGCACAGCTGATGGCGAGCCGGGATATGCCTGGCATCATGCATCAGCCGCGTACAGAAATCCGAAGGAGGCTCATGCCGGCCTGAATCAACGTATTCACTTGGGCCTATCTTCGGTAATAGGCGGCTAAGCCGCCATC
>CAIRTT010000030.1 GCA_903881535.1 uncultured Armatimonadota bacterium | reverse complement strand
GACTCACCCACCGAAATGCCCTGCTCAGCAGCATCACGCATGGACCCGATTGGGTAGTAACACCCAGTGATGATCAAGTCCACCAGATTCGCCCAGCCAGTGCGGCGGAAAGAATCGGTGTGGAAGCGAAGACCAACCTGGAGGTCATCCGCGGCCCAATTGCCACCGACTTCCGGGTAATCGGGATACCAGGAACCAACATAGGTTCCGACTTGCATCGTTGGACGCTCGGTTTTGACGGTTTTGACCGTTTCTGCCAGCCAGTTACGGAGCGTGAGGGCACGAAACGTTAGCCACGCATCGTAGAGGGGCCCAGGGACAACGCGACGTTGAAGCGTTGGCCATCCGACTTCCCAGCGGAAGATGTCACGTGGCCAGTCAACCTGCTTTTGCATCCACTTTTCAAACTCCACCCGTGTGGTGTCTGACATGTCTGCATTGATGCTCGCAAAGCGGAGACGATCATCAAATAGGATGCCATCGAGGTCGTAGTTATGCGCTACCTCTATCAGGAGATTCCGCAGCCGGTGCCGAACGGCAGGGTACAGCGGATTCATCATCAAAGGAATTTGACGATCGGTGCGCTTCCCCATCGGGATGAACGCAGGACGGACCAGCATTTCGACGACGACGCCGGCCTTCATCTTTTCTTCAACAAAGAGCCCAGCAGCTGAGCTGAAGCCTACGATGAGATTTGAACCAACAGGCAATTGAAGGACCGCAGGATTGAAATTCGCCGCCTTAAATTGCGCCAATACCTTATAGCTATTATCAACAAGTGCTATTACCGCACCATCTGCGAGTTTTGGAAGTTTGCTCGCATCCGTGTACAGCGCCAAATCATCCAACTGGCGTGGCAGCTGATTCACCCGGTCGCTCAGCAGATAGGCTGACTCTTCTTCGCCATCCACCCGGATACGTAGCTCAGGCTCACAGAGAACTGTCTGCCATTCGGGTCGCTTCGCTCCCGGTCCGCGCTCTGGAAAGTGTGAATGACCTTCGGAAAAAGCATTCATGCTGACAAAAAGAGACAGCTTGTTTTCGCGAGCCTTTGCGAGCATCACCGCCAGCGGATCAAACTCCTTTGGCAGCGTTCTTCCCTTCCACTCCGTCATTTTTGGAGCGATTTGCGATGGATAGAGCACTTCACCAACAATCGGCTTAATGTCCAGCACAATCGTATTGAAGCCAGTTTCCCGAATCTTCTTTACGAGGGCATCGATTTTCTCGACCGTGTTGATACGTTCGAGATTTGCGGTTGCATCAATCCAAAGGACACGGCCCTGAAGGCCATCCGCCCTAGTGAGCCGCTGTGCGATTCCATAACCATTTCTCGACTCATCAAAGGATGGAGAAATGACGTGCGGGAACGGCACATACGGATTTGGCTGAATCGGAGGCATCACATCGAGTGGCGACTGAGCAAATGCCCCTGCGACGAGCGACACAGCGATGGCAACCGAACCCGCGATGCGGTTTGTAAACATCAAGCCTGTAGACTTTTTATGCACCGTAGATGGCACCGTACTTCGTTGTCAAATAAGCAATGTATGGCTCTGCACTAAACGGCGCATTACAGGACTTCTCGACCAGTTCTGTCGGGAGGAAGCGGCGGCCTGGGTGATGGACGTTTGTACGCATCCAGCCTAAGAGACGGGAGTAGTCTGCATTTTCGATGTCTGTTGAAAGGCCAGGCGTCTGTGCAAGCGCTGCATCGTAGAGCTGTGCGGCAAGGACAGTACCCACGGAGTACGTTGGGAAGTAGCCGATCAAACCAGCAGACCAGTGAACATCCTGAAGACAACCCTGTGCGTTGTTAGGTACATCGATACCAAGATTCTCCTTGACCTTAGCATTCCATGCATCCGGGAGATCCTTGACCGCAAGCGTCCCTTCGATGAGCTGCTTTTCGAGCTCAAAACGCATCAGGACGTGGAGGTTGTAGGTAACTTCATCTGCTTCTACACGAATGAGCGATGGCTGAACCTTGTTAATCGCTTTGTAGAACTGAGCCAGTGAGACATCATCAAGGACTCCAGGAAACGCAGCCTGCAGCTCAGGATAGAACTTGTTCCAGAATGCCTGTGAACGCCCAACCGTGTTTTCCCAGAGGCGTGACTGGGACTCATGGAAACCTAGCGAGACCGCGGAGCCCAGAGGTGAACCGTCATCCTCAGGGAGAAATCCTTGCTCGTACATCCCGTGACCAGCCTCGTGCATCGTTCCCATAAGGGCACATGGAAGCCAGTTCTCTTCGATGCGCGTGGTGATACGTACATCTGTGCGGTCAAGACCGGTGCAGAATGGGTGAACGGCTTTGTCCTGGCGTCCGTGGTTGAAGTCAAACCCTAGGTAGCGGACGACTTTTTCGCCAAAGGCAATCTGCTGCGCTTCCGGGAAGACACGGCGTAGGACAGAGTCATCGATTTCAGGGGTGGCACGTACCTTTGCGAGAATGGATGCAATCACGGGCTTAATGGAATCGAAGACTTTCGCCGCATCGGATGACTTCAGCCCTGGCTCGTAGCGATCGAGGAGCGCATCGTAGGGAGTCTCATCATAGCCAAGACAATCAGCCTGCCGTCGCACGAGGTCCAACAGTTTTTGCAGCGTCGGTGCGAAGGTCTTAAAGTCATCGTTTTTGCGTGCATCCACCCAGACTTCGTGCGCTAGCATCGATTCGCGTGTCAGTGATTCGACAAGGTCAGTTGGGAGTTTGGTTTCCTGATCGTAGTCGCGGCGAAGAACACGGAGAACTTGCGCATCCTTTGTGTTGGATTCTGCGCCTGCATTGTCGCCTTCAGCCGCTGCAAGGAGTGCACCCGTGTCTGGGGATGTGAACATTTCGTGTGTGATACGCGAGATGACGGATGTCTGTGCCGCGCGGGCTGCTCCCCCGCCGTGAGGCATATAGCATTGTTGATCCCACCCCAGGACGGCATTGGCTTGTCCCAGAAGGCGAACATCGTTGTAGCGAGCGAGTAATTGTTCCAAATTCGACATACTGAAATACCCCATCATCAGGCGGAATCTGCCCTGCAAAGAATACCGCGTTGAGGCGGAAAATCCTATCGGTTTCGTTGATGACCGAGAGCTGCGGAGAGTGCATCTGCAACGGTCTTGCACCCGCGAAGTCCCGGGGTACGGATGTCATCCTGGTTTCCAGCAGGGACGATGGCATCTGTGAATCCGAGGCGCTTAGCTTCTGAAATCCGTTTTCCGACTTGTGAAACAGATCGTAGCTCTCCAGAAAGTCCGATTTCCCCCATCACCACGGAGTGTGGGTCTACGATGGTATCTGTGACGCTGCTTGCAACGGCGAGGGCAATCGCCATGTCGAGAGCGGGTTCATCCACAGCAACGCCACCGGCAACACTAACGTAGACATCCGATGTACTCAGCTGAATCCCAATTCGCTTCTCAAGTACGGCAAGAACGACGGCGAGGCGATCCCGGTCAACGCCATTTGCGACGCGGCGGGGGGTGGCCATCGGGGATGGCGATACCAACGCCTGGACTTCAACGAGCAGTGAGCGCGAGCCTTCGATCACAGCGCAGACAACGCTTCCGCTGGCAGATTCAGCGCGTTCGCTGAGGAGCAGCCCGGATGGATTATCAACGCCTTCAAGGCCCGATTCCCGCATTTCGAAAATGCCAAGCTCATCGGTGGAGCCAAAGCGGTTTTTGACAGCTCTGAGGATTCGGTGATGGCTATGCCGGTCTCCTTCGAAGGCCAAGACCGTGTCTACCATATGCTCAAGGACACGCGGTCCTGCGATTGCGCCATCCTTGGTGACATGCCCAACGATGAACACTGGCACTTGAAGTTCACGTGCGATCTGAGCGATTCCACTTGTTGCTGCACGCACCTGTGAAACGGTCCCAGGAGCTGATTCCACGCTGGATGACTGCATCGTTTGGATCGAGTCAATGATAACTGCTACCGGCTTAGTGGCTCGAATATCCATTGCAATCGCTGCGACATCGGTTTCGCTGGCTAACAGCAGGCGTTCATGCTCGGCATTGAGGCGCGATGCACGGAGCTTGATTTGGTGGACGCTTTCTTCACCACTGACATAGAGGACGACGCCCTCGGTGGTTGCCAGATTTCCAGCAACGCGTGTAAGTAGGGTTGACTTTCCGACGCCCGGGTCACCACCGATGAGCATCAGGGCACCGGGAACGATTCCACCACCAAGGACACGATCGAACTCTCCGACACCGGTGGACATGCGGATACCCGCCGTTGCAGCGATTTGCGTGATGGGCGCTGGTCTCGATGCCGATGTGCCCATAAACGTACGGGACACAGCTTCTTTTACCGAGACCTGCTTTTCTTCTTCAAAAG
>CAIRTT010000029.1 GCA_903881535.1 uncultured Armatimonadota bacterium | reverse complement strand
ATACAGAATTTGAGGTCTCTTACATTCATCGTTATATCCAGACTTGAAGTCGAATATGGTTTGTCAGCAAATCAGGAAATTACAACTCAGGAACGTATTAGCCGGCTTCAAACGGCAGTGCTGCAGCGGATTCATGCCACTACGGGTAGGTCAATTCCAGAGCATGGAGATTTGCACGACTTGATGAGAATCAGTGCGAATATCATCGAGGATGCAATTGATGCGCATACGCTACCTGAAACCGTTTTTGACAGACGCTTAGCTCATCAGCGCCGTCAACGTGCCCTCGCACTCCAGGCTGATATCGACCGACTACAAAACTGGCTTGCGATTGAGGATGGCTACGCGACATCAGATAGCAAACAAGACCATGCCTATGAGCTGATTCGGCACTTTGAGATTGAGGTCTTTGGACAGGTCAGAACTCGCCTAAAGCGAAATGCAACCATCAACGTTGGTGCACGTATAGATCTGTCAGATATCGATGGCTTTGAAGAATTACCACGAAGAAAGCAGATTCATGCGCTACGGCAAATGTCTGTAGAATCTGTAGCCGCATGCCTTGCACTATCCCTCCCGGGATAAACTAACCTTGTGAGAAGACGAACCCGGGCACGACTAAAGGTACGAAAAGCTGTCCGCCGCGGTCTTGGCGTACCTCGAAATGCATGGGTATCCGTCCACTGGGATGTCATTGCGGGCATCCTTGGCGGGATGTTTATGGGGATGATTTTTCCCTTCATCACCCGCGTAGCCCGAAATGAGCTTGGTGCGACGCAAACAATGCTCGCGATTCTGAGTGCGGCTCCCTTTCTGGGCAATCTCATCGCGCCCATATGGGCACAACACATGGAGGGCAAAGCTAAAATGCCCTTTGTCCTCGGAAGTATTGTTCCATCCAGATTGCTCTTGGTCGGGATGATTTGGATATCAACTCCGATGCCATTTGTCCTGATGCTGAGTGCACTCCAGCTCATGGGTGCATTTTCATCCCCTGCTTACACATCGCTGATGAAGGATATCTATCCGGATCACGCGCGTGGCAGGCTTATGGGATACGTGCGTGTTGGAGCCCAGATTGCGGCATTTCTTGCTGCACAGGCTGCGGGTCGGTTGCTAGATGCTGGATATTCGTACCGCTTCATCTTTCCAATCGCGGGCATCATTGGGGTCTTCAGTGTCATCGCATTTGCAAAAGTCAGGACTCTACCTGGTGTTCAGCAAGTTATTGCACCGCAACCTGTCAGGTCATCCCCAATGCAAGCGTGGCGGGAGAGCCTTGAGCTACTGCGATTGCCAACGGGTTATCGATGGTTTGCGGCAAGTGTGACCGTTTATGGTTTTGGAAACCTGATGGCAGGTCCGCTTTATGCGCTTTACCAAGTGGATGTCATCAAGGTCACAAATACAGACCTGGCAACACTCTCAAATGTTGCGAGTATGGCGAGTATTGTGGGTGCTTTTGTCTGGGGCAGGCTGGTGGATCACTACGGGGCTGCTAAAAGTGTCTTGTGGTCAATTTACTGTATTGTCGGTGTCGGTATTTGCTATCTGTTTGGCGGTTCAATGCCATTGTTGATCGTCGCATCAATACTCAGTGGCTTTGGGTTTGCAGGTGTGGAGCTTGCCTATATGGCCAGCATCTTGCGCTACGCCGAACGTGGAAAAGCCGCTCAGTACCAGGCGCTGCATTCACTTCTTCTTGGAATCCGCGGTGTAACGGCACCAGCATTGGGACTCTACTTGGTTCAATACACGGGTTACAAGGCTATTTTTATTGGCACATTGATTCTGATGATAGCCGGGACGTTTTTTCAGCGTCATGCAGTGCGTGTAGAGCTGCGCGAAACTGAGCGAGCATAGGGTAATTATTCGGGTGACACGTCAAATGGCAGATTCGATGTATGCTAGCAGCAGAATGGGTCTTTGGTCCCATACATCACCTTCTTCTCGGATGTAGGATACGTTCAATGGACACCAAAACTGAAGATCAGGTCATACAGACCCAGCTGACACAGGGCCGTTCTGACTGGCCGGATGAACCGCTTGCGGTAACGACAGCCAGCGTGGATGCGCAGATTGAGGATTTCTTTTATGATTCCTATTTGCGGTATTTCAAAACAGCCGAAACGCGTCGTCGCTGGTGCGTAGATAGCGATATCCCGTGGTCAGAAATCACATCAAATGCATCCGAGACGACAGCACTAATCGTTGAATCGTTTTCTGCCGTGGAGATGTTTCTTCCAGACTATACGCACAAAATTACGGACTTGGTTCGTAAGTCTCGTGGTCGGGCGTTGTTCCAAGCAAACTGGGGCTACGAGGAATCAAAGCACAGCATCGTTTTGGACATGTGGCTGGAGCGCTCTGGTAAGCGAACAGAAGATCAAATGGCTGAGTTTGAACGCAGCCTGCTTGGTGGCGAATGGAAGTTGCCATTTGATTCACCTCGCCAAATGATTTGTTACACGATGATTCAAGAGCTTGCGACGGGTGTTAACTACAATAACCTCCGTGAGCGTGCTGAGTCTGAAGGGGATGTCTGCCTCGCCCGTGTTCTACGCTGGGTTGCAGCAGATGAATCCGCTCACTACAACTTCTTCCGCAAGGGAGTCAAGGCGTTTATGGAGCTTGACCCAGAAGGCACCGCCAAGGACATTAAGTGGGTCTTTGACCACTTTTCCATGCCTGCGCATGCATTGATCCCAGAGTGGGATGACCGTGGTAAGGCGATTGAAGATGCTGGCGTCTATGGCCCTAAAGTTTATCTTGCAAAGGTTCGCCGTCCGATTATTGAAGACTTGTCGCTGACACGTGAGCAGCTGCGTGGAACGGGCCTATCTGAAGCCGAAGTTCAGGAAATTTCTGACAAGGAAGATGAGCGCCAAGAGGCTATACGTCAGGGGAAATACAGCCGCTTCACGACGGTAGCAACATCACCAAGACTTTTTCATCCTTGTAAGCGTATTGTCACAACGATTCCTTAATACTTTCCCAGTTTCGATTGACTTTGAGGTGTTTAGGACGTAACATACTCTTTGTGACGCGGGGTGGAGCAGCTGGTAGCTCGTTGGGCTCATAACCCAAAGGTCGGAGGTTCGAGTCCTTCCCCCGCACCCATTATACTGT
>CAIRTT010000028.1 GCA_903881535.1 uncultured Armatimonadota bacterium | reverse complement strand
TATCAGCGGGTTGACGGGTTTCCTGATGGATGACCTTGCCATCAATGCTAGCCGTGACGGTGTTTCCACGAAGGCGAATGTGTATTTTGTACCAGCGCCCTGTTTCGATTTTGCCTGGCTTTGTGCCGCTTGGAATGCCTGGAGATTGGAGTGCGTGGCGTGTGTTCGACCAGCCTCCGATGTTCCAGCGGCTTGGGGATGCGACATCAGCAGTGGCAAAGTAAATCAGAAAGCCTTCATTCCCTGAAATCTTGCGCGCTTCGACATGAAAGTCGTAGTCATGCCAGGCTGCATCACCAAACAGAAGGGCAGTATCGGTCGCGGTACTCATCTGGCGGATTAGATTTGGAGCAATGTCCCAGTCTCCGCGGGCCACCCGACAATCAGCAAGCGCACTCCCAGGAACGACACCCGTGATCGTCTTCCCGTTACTGATGATGCGAAGATTGCGGAATTCGGCTGTGGTTTCCCATGTTCCGATACCGACGAAGCCATGTAGGGATTCCATTGCTGGATGCACCTCACCTTTGCGATTTCCAAGATGGTTACTCACAGCATACACGTGGTGATGTCATACACAATAACGCTTTGCAACAGTTCGGGTTAAACTACTAGCGTAATCTGCGATGCAATGCTGCATCGGTATGCAGAATGCTTCGAGGAGGTTTCCCATTATGCGAAGACTGGCTTCTTTCTTGGTTCTCGGTGCAACATTGCTAATGTCCACATATGCTCAGGCCCAAGCACCTGCAGCGGATCCAGCCCCGACAGTTCTGTCGGAGAGCTTTAAGCAGTTTGGCCTAACGACGCTTGAAAAGGCATTGGATGATACGGGGCTGCGCAAACAGCTGGCTGGCAAAGGCCCATTTACATTGTTTGCACCAAGTAATGCTGCCTTTAAAATGCTTGGGCGCAAGCGTAGCGCTGCGCTGATAGCAGATCCGAAGGAACTCAAAGTTGTGCTCCTAAATCACATCGTCAAGGGCAAATACACGTCAGGCGACCTTGGAAAGCTCCCTCACCTCGGAAAGCTGAAAACAATTGGTGGTGGTGAGCTGGTGGTGTTCAACAAGGGTGCATTACTCGTGAATATGTCAAAGCCTTACCAGGCAGACAAAAAGGCCACAAATGGGATTCTGCACATCATGGACAGAGTGTTGATGCCAAAGAAGTGATGGCATCGCAGTTTGTGAACAGCCCCGTTTCGTTTCGCGATGCGGGTATGTTTGCGTTGATCGCCCCCTCACATCTTGGAAAGCTGAAAACTCTTGGAGGGGGCGAGCTGGTGGTCTTCAACAAGGGTGCCCTGCTCGTAATTCAAGTGCCATTATGCTCAGCATGGACAGAGTGTTGATGCCAAAGAAGTAGTGGTATTTTGATGAGCAAACAGCCCCGTTTCGTGTTGCGATGCGGGGCTGTTTTTCGTTGATCGCTCTCTCACATCGGAAAGCTGAAAACACTTGGAGGGGGTGAGCTGCTCGTGAATATGTCAAAGCCTTACCTGGCAGACAAAAAGGCCACCAATGCCAAAGAAGTAGCACCTTAGCAGTTATGAACAGCCCCGTTTCGTTTCGCGATGTGGGGCTGTTTTTCGTCTTTACTCAGCCAGCACCGGGATGTCTCCCCGTACCTTGTATGCCTTGGCAATTCCGGCGATGGCTTCCTTGTCACCGGGGAGCAGGGTCAGGACGTGTTGCCATTCGAGGATGGCGCGCGGGATCCGTCCATGCTGCATACAGTGGCGTGCGACAGCTTTGTGAGCCTCCGCATTTGGCATGTCCTGACCGGCGGTGGTGACGAGTTTCATATATTCCTCGCCGACTGCCAGCTCGCGAGTTGCCTCATCCATAATTCTGGATCCCTCGGCCCGCTTGCCACTGCGATTCAACAACGATGCGTATTGAATCCGCAGCTGACCCGTATCCGGGCTCTTTTTATAGACACCAGCGTAGATTTTGACAGCATCCGCATCACGCCCCATGAACTGGTAAATGCGCCCCATCTGAAATTGTGCATCAGGAGAGTCAGGCGCCTGCTCAAGATAGAACTTGGCAACATCCTCAGCAACCTTAAGCAGTTCCTTACGCTGGTCGGAGCGCGCCGTGTACTTACGGAGGATTGCTTCGAGCTTAGCCGATGTAATTGAGCTCTCGGTTGGAGCAAGTGTAGCAGCCTTATCAAAGGTTGCTATTGCATCATCGTAGCGGAGCTGCGCAATCCTGTTCCTTCCGAGGAGGAGGTGAATGCGCCAGTCATTCGGGCGAAGACTATCAGCCTTTTGCAAGTCCTGTTCGGCCGCTTTGACATTGCCAACCTGTTCGTAGACCAAGGCACTGGCAAGATAGGGTTCCGCGCTGTTCGGCTCAAGCTTCTTCGCTGTCATCACGTTTGCCTGACATGCCTTCTGCCAGCCAAGCAGTGCCTCCAAAAATGCGACACGCAGAATGGAAGACACGCTATCGGGTGCGATACGTAGCGCAATCCGCGCATGCTCCATCGCTTTGTCCTGCCAGCCGATACGCTCATACAGCGATGAGATACCGCCATGAAAGGCCTCGTCTTTCCCGAGGGCTGCATCCTTGCGCGCAGAATTACTAAGTTCCTGAAGGAGCTGTGCAGCGCGCTTGGAGTTGCCGTGCGAGAGGAAGAAGCGTGCAGCTTCCATCCGGGTTTCGATGGTCACTCCGGGATCTACGAGGGATGCTTCAATATCCTTCGCTTCGGCATTTTGGGATGTTAGCGCCGTGAGGTGTTTCTCGTAGGCTTGGCGCTGCCGACGGGCATCGGATGTCGCCTTCCACTGGTTCATTTGCCAGGGGATGGATGCGATACCTGCGATGAGTACAAAAGCAAAGAGGCCGAGTACCCGTTTGTCGGGTGCCCGGCCGTTGGACAAGTTTGTCATTTACAGCTTCAATCCAAGTGGTCGGTGGGATTTAGTCACCTTTGAAAAAGGTTGTACCACCACCGGGTGCGCCATAAGGTGCACCGCCGCCGGGAGCGCCCTGACCACCAGGTCCACCAGGACGTTGGTTGGCCAAGTTTGCCGGAGGCATTCTTTGAGCCTTGATGCGGTCGATTTCGGACTGATTTGGCTGAGCGCCTGCCGGGAGCATGTCGGATCCCTTAGCGCCACCAGTCGAAGTCGTTTCTGCGTCCTTGCTGCAGCCGGTGCACAGGGCACCGGCTACAACAAAAATCGCGACCGCAAGTGTCCAGCGGTCAGCACTCACCACTACTTGACTCCGTAGTAGCTTGCGCGAACGTTACCAGCTTGGTTGAACTTGGCATGGCCATCGGCAAAGCCGACGTTGGATCCACGGGTGTGGATGGCGCTGCTGTCATCCCATGCAGCCGGGAACTGACCCGATCCAGCTGGAGAGCCGGAACAAGCGTTTCCGTAGTAGTTAGGAATCCGTCCATCGGTCTTAGCCCATGCAAGACGTGGAATACGGAAGTTCTTACGGGCATCGTTTGGTTGCCCGGCAATTTCCCAGTTTACCCAGTCACCGTAGCAGTCCCAGCTCGAGAGAGCCGAGATCATGTCACCAATGATGAAGGTGTCAGCAGGCTTATCCATTGCAGCGATGCTTGGGAAGGAGTAGGTCAATGGCTCGTTGGAACCATAGGAGAGATACTCATTGTCCAGAATCTGGTTTCGGCCAACTGGAAGGCTACCAGTGTTGTCATAGACAAACCAGCCGTTTTCACGGAAGCGAACC
>CAIRTT010000027.1 GCA_903881535.1 uncultured Armatimonadota bacterium | reverse complement strand
GGCGCGGCGAGGATGTCCGTAACCTCTGGGCACCTGGACGGATTCCCGAAGCATCCTAAACACAGGACCACATTCAGAAAGTTTTTGGAGATATCCCGATGAACCCATGGATCGTAGCAGCTCTCGCACTCACCCTCGTTGCTCCACCTAAGCCCGCTAAACATGAACAGTGGGATGCGGAAATCGCAAAGCTGGAAGCAAAGGCTGCAAAGCGCCAGGATCTCTATGGAGGCGTTGTCTTCACCGGCAGCTCGAGCATCAAAAACTGGAAAACTCTCTCCAAAGACTTCAACGGAATCCCCGTCATCAATATGGGCTTTGGAGGTTCCGAGCTCGCGGATGCTGTCTTTTATATCGACCGTGTCGCCTTGCAATATAAGCCACGGGTTGTGGTTCTCTATTCCGGCGAAAATGACATCAATGCCAAAGTCCCTGTCCAGCGTGTCTTTGAAGACCTAAAACAGTTCATCACCCTCGTTCACAAGAGTGACCCTGCAACGCGAATCATCGTGGTGTCGCTCAAACCAAGCCCCGTCCGCGAAAAGCACCTCGAGAAAGTGCGTGAATACAACCGCCTTGCAGCAGATTACATCAAGGGCATTCGGAATGTAGAATTCGCCGATGTTTTTACGCCAATGATGACATCCGATGGCAAATTTCGAGACGAACTCTACGTCTCAGACCGTCTTCATATGACTCCTGTTGGCTATGCAATGTGGACGGAAATCCTTTATCCGATGGTAAAGAAAGCCATCCTGCAACGCTGAACATGGTTAACTTTGCCGTGTTATAGTCATGTCACATGATCGCAATCCGTGAAGCAACCCTGACATTTGACAATGCAACCCTGTTTCGTGACTTTCCTAACACGCCCTACAATGCCAACAAAAAGCTAGTATTGAGCATCGCCGTTCCAGATGGTTATGAGCATTCGGGAAATCTCACTGTCAGCGCTTGGCAACCTGGTGCAACGCTTGAACCGATCGCGATAACAACATCCACGGTCATTGAGGAACACACTGGCATTTACCCGTACGCTGACACGCCTGCATCCAGAAATGGTGCAGAGTGGTGCGTCAACTTCGCCGACAGATGGTTGTTCAATTACGGCGAGGGCAACCTCCTCGCACAGGATGAGCTACAAATCGCCGAGCACCCTGTCAGTAGCTGTCTCCGCCACGCGATGGCAGATTCTGCGATCGAACCCCTGACGCGCGATAGGTCGAAGCACGATGCGCCGCGGCCACTACTCATTCGCGGAATCCTTCGTCACGTTCATCTGGATACGACCAATGGGCTTTACGGGAATGCGTTTGCGTACGCACCTGCCGATGATGTGATCTCAGCCTGCATATCTCTCAAGCCGCCGACCATGAGCAATATCATCGCGATGGATGCGCCAGCAGGTGGTGATGGCGTCTACAAGCATGAAACGCTCGTCGACATTTGGACGACCGCGCTTACAGCGTTTTTCGGCGCCGTAAGCGAAGCAAAAGCCTGCAATGGAGATGCATACGAGTGCACCATCCACACCGGATGGTGGGGGACTGGCGCGTATGGTGGTAACCGCACCCTGATGGCTATCATGCAGGTCATCGCCGCCCGAGCCGCCGGCGTTACCCAGCTCATCGTCCACACCGTCGATTCCGCCGGCGCAACCGATTTTGCCTTCGCTTACGCACTTCCTGGGCTGGAAACGTTTCTGCACGCCGAAACCCTGGACCCAGAAGCGTTTCTGCAGTACTGCGCTACTCAGAGCTTCCGGTGGGGTGTTAGCAACGGGACCTAGATTTAGTCACCAATCTCGGCCACGCCGCCGTTTCCACGCTCCGACTTTAAACCAAGCGCCGAGAGCCCACGACCATGCGCCCCAGCCAACTCCGCTGGATAGCGCTTGTTAGGCCGCATCACCGCCCACTGATCACGGTTAAACCGATCCTCAGGCACACGGTCAGGGCGTGAGAGGTCAAACTTAGCAGCGGATTTCGACTTTGGGTTCGTCGCGTAGAGATCAATCTTTGCCGGGATGGCCACGTACGGCCGCGTGTCAACCTTCGGGCCAAAACAGGCCACGAGAGGCGTTGAAAGTGCCTCAGTACGGGTTAGGCTACTTGCACCGAAGATTCCCTTGATTGTCCGCAGCACCGATGCCTGATTGTAAAACGTAGAGTTTACACCCATCTTTCGGGTCCGTGGGCTGATAACGAGACAGACAGAACGGTGTCCATCCACGTGGTCAACGCCATCCTGAGGGTCATCCTCAACCACAAAAATTACCGTGTCTTTCCACACCGGACTCTT
>CAIRTT010000026.1 GCA_903881535.1 uncultured Armatimonadota bacterium | reverse complement strand
CACCGGCTGAGCTTCCAGATGTCGATATCAGCTTTCCATCTCTGCGTAGCGCATTGATGCTGTACGTCACCCAGTGTGATCAAAAAGTTATTAGTGACTGAGTATGCGCGGGTCTGTTTTCGCGATGATGTCGCTGATACCCGTTTTGTTGAAGCCTTTGAAACCATCCCAGCGTTGTAGTATTTCGAGGTGTGAACCGGGAGCGCCATGGATACGAAACTGTTCAGCATTGGCTGGATCAAGGAGGCCATCCCTGACGAGTGTGTCCAGACGTTCTGAAGACACAGACCATGTTTCGGGTGTGGTGAACGCCTGCCACAAAACCTCGATGTCGGTAAAGGGATTCATGACGCGCCCGCCATCTTGGATGAATGCATCGCGCACAGCTGTACAAAGGAACTCAGCTTCTAAATGATGCATCCCTGCAAGTCCAATGGCGCCTCCATGGAGTCCACACCACAGACCGATGGTGCCTAGAGAGTCTGATGGTGGTAATGCGGTGATGCCGAAGTCGGTATTGAGTTCATCGGCTGTAATGTCAACATCTGCAAAGATCACAACTCGGCTTACAGGATGTTCAAGAATCTGTGCGCCCCAGCCAGCATCTACTCCGGCATAGAAGCGTTCGCGGAGAGTGAAGCCCATTCTCAGGAAGAGCTGGATAAGACCTTGGAAGCCCTCACGGCTTGACCGGTAGGTGTGGTGGTCATGGTTTGACCATCCGATGCCAATCGTATCCTGTC
Source organism: uncultured Armatimonadota bacterium (assembly GCA_903881535.1). Classification (GTDB taxonomy): domain Bacteria; phylum Armatimonadota; class Armatimonadia; order Armatimonadales; family Armatimonadaceae; genus CAIRTT01. Next base: position 2,939 of record CAIRTT010000026.1, on the reverse strand, counting down.
TGGACTTCTGCCAGCGGCCTGCGGCATTGCGAGACATCCAGTATTCACGCTCCGCGGAAAAGAACTCATCTACGGCGCGGCCTGTTCCGACCAGTGTCTCGGCTTTGATAAATGCCTGCTGTGCTCCACGCGTGTCTGTTAGGTCATCCCCAGTTCGAGGGCGGTTTGCATAGGACGCACGGACAGCCTCAATCGCATCTATATAGTTTTCCGACAATGCTACGATTGAATATCCTCGGGTTCCATTGCGTTGCACTAAGAAGCAATTGGACTCAGGGACAAGCTCATCGGAATAACGGAGGTCGGTCTCAGCAGATCCATGTACGACTACGTTTTGTAGGTTGTTCGCATTGAGAAATGCTTCGATGGATTCAACTCGGATGTACAACTTACAGTTTGCTGACTTTGGACAGACGAGTACAGAAGGTAGCTGGGCATCCGGGCATGTGAAGGCTAGCTCATCGACGTTATCCATTCGGGTAAACCCAGCGGATGTCCATTCATGGTGGAAGTGGTCACTGGGAACAACGATGAAGTCGACGATGGATGTCAGGTCAATGCCGACGGTTTCCAGCTTGCCGGTCAGATGGTGGACGAAGGGGTGGCCGTCAATCACAGCTGATATTGCACGATTAATGAGGGCTGCCGCGGCTGTCCGGCGGGGCCATGGGCTGATACTTTCGAGGCCTTCCATGATTGGCGTCACTCCATCCAAGCGATTTCTTTAGGGTCAATAATACTCCATGGAAGTCCCGTGGAAGAACCCTGATACCCTTATTGACTTGTGCATATAACGAAGTATGCTTTCGTTGTGTATAATGCACCATCCGCACCGAAGCGGTTTTGTCGGTGCGTGCTTGTTTTTAGGAACCGAAAGGAAGTCGGGCGGAATGAATCCGATGCGCACTCCTCGTTTGTTTGGACATCATATGGTTGCTGCTATTGCAGCGACTGCCTTGGCCGGCGTCCTCATGCCTCTCGCTACTGCTCAAGACGGTTCACAACCGGTTACCTTCACGCTGTATCGCGGCGAAGGGGACTCTGGCAACATTGCACTGAGTTCCTGGGGTTCCGGTAAAGCTGAACCAACCACTGAGAACGTTCTCCTTGGCGATGCGGCGATTAAGGTCACCACGCATGGCATGTATCAGGGTGGTCGGATCGACTTTAAGTCGCCCGTCGACTTGGCTGCAGCGATTGCAAATGGTCGTACCTATCTTCGCATGATGGCCCGCTTTAACTCATCGTCTGGCTCGAATGTTGGTGGCTTCCCAGGTGGCGGCATACCAGGGTCCAGCGGTGGCAATGGTGGTGATGGTGGTGGATTTTCGTCCTCCGGATCGCTCGCCAATACAGCCCCGTTTGAACGGATGCGCTTTATCGCCATCATGGCAAACGGTGACCGCTATGAGCTGGTTCGTCCGCTAGACATGAAGCCAACCGAAGACCCAGATGCCTACCTCCCTGTCAGCTTGCCAATCAACTCGATTTTCAAGTCGGCAAAGAAGCGTATTGCTGGCGATGGCGCAAAGCTCAAGAGCTTTGTCATCTGCGGTGATAAGTATCAACAATTCCAAATTGGCGAGATTCAGGTCATCACGGATGAAACTGACATCTCTGTCAATCCACTGGAAGACCAGATTGCTTTCATCAATAACGATGTTGTTTTCTCTGGAGATGCTGAAGGTGGAGATTCCAACCTTAAGTTCTCTTGGGACTGGGATGCCCGTGATGGTATTCAGGAAGACACCGTTGGACGCAGTGTTACCAAGGTCTTTACCAAGGCTGGTAAGTTTGTGATCACGCTGACTGTCACCGATGTAGATGGCTTGAAGAAGTCGCAGTCGGTCAAACAGGAACTGGATGTCGCGAACTAAGCCATCTGGTCTCAATAAGGAAGCCGCCCCGGGAAACCGACGGCGGCTTCCCGCTATTTTAGCTGCCCTTCGACCAAAGCAATGGGTCAAAAATGGACTTGTTGCGGCAGCTGCACTCTTTACCGCCGACAAGACACGAACACTCAATGACTACATCCCGCTAATCGTCGCGATTCTGGTGTTCTGTTTGGTGTCGGGTTGTACGTACATCATCAATGACATCCGGGATGTCGATAACGACCGTCAACATCCAAAGAAGAAGCTTCGTCCGATTGCAAGTGGTGAACTCAAGATATCTACAGCATTGACGTTCAGCATTATTGGAATTGTCGTAGGTCTTACTGCCGCATTTTGGGTTGCTCCGAAGTTTCTTGCCGCGACAATCGCGTACCTTGTCATTACGTTGGCTTACTCGCTGTGGCTAAAGCACATTGTCATCCTTGATGTCCTGACGCTTGCTAGCCTCTTCGTTATCCGTGCAGCCGCTGGAGCATTTGCGATCCATGTTGGGATGAGCGAGTGGCTCCTCCTCTGTACGCTTTTGCTTGCACTTTTTCTGGGGCTTGCCAAACGGCGTGGTGAAGTTTCGGCTCACGGGACATCCGGTTCGACCCGAGCGATACTTCAGGAATACAGCATCCCGATGCTTGACCAGCTGCTGACCATTGCCGCAAGCAGCTGCATCATGGCGTACACGCTCTACAGTTTCTTTTCTGACACTGGGAAGAGCCACCCGTACCTGATGGCAACGATACCCTTCGTTCTCCACGGGATCATGCGATATCTGTACCTAATCCACAAACACGGAGTCGGTGAGACCCCTGAGGCTACCCTCATTGAGGATAGACCTCTGGTGGTCACGGTCATTCTCTATGCGATTGCAGCGGGTGTCACGACGATCCTGCACTAACTCCAGGTATCCATCGTTTGAAGCAAGCTACTCTCCGATATGACCTTTACCGTCTTGAAGTGCTTTTTGAGATCTGCAAGGCAGACGCGGGCATCACCAACCACCACAACGGATGTTTTTCCACGACCAAAGACATCTTGCATCACACGTTG
>CAIRTT010000025.1 GCA_903881535.1 uncultured Armatimonadota bacterium | reverse complement strand
GCTCAAATATCCCCTAATGTCCCATTTAGTTTCCCAGGCCCTTGCAAAGCCAAGATAGTAATGGTGAATGTACACGAGTAACCAAGTCGTGCACGAACAATGCTGCGAAAAAATGCCTAATTTAAAGTTTTTGTAATGATAATGAAATGATATCGAGGCTTTGAGTACAGCAATCGATTTTGAGAAAGTATAAGCAAGTTGAAGTTGATGCGGACTTCCCGCGATGAACAAGATGTCACTCCTGACAGTTCAACGACGAGTCCAAGCGTCTGCACTTACTACACATGCGAAATACACGACGGATTTACTGACCCCGTCGTTAGCCGGTCGCTGATATAGAATATAGATTTTTCCCGGCAGACAGAGGAAAGATCTAACCACAATGTGGAATTTTTGTGACGATGCTAAGGAGATAGCGGGGCGGACTTATGGTTGCTGTGATGATCCCGCAAAACAGGCACAGCGATCACTTGCCAATATTGTAACATACTTCCCAGATGGGTAGGTACGGCAACGCGACAATGATACGACGAGCCGTTTTGTGAAGCACTCCGGCTTCACGGTGTTGCACATAGTGCTACTTAAGCGCTGAAGGCGCTCAAGTCAACCATCATCTGATCCCGCATAGCCAAGAACTGGCGGCGATTGAGGGCCTTAGTGAAAGTATCTGCCAGCATCAAATCAGTCGACAGATGTTTCACGTGGATAACTCCGTGGTCAAGCAGGCCCTTGGCATAAAAATAGCGGACGGAGATGTGTTTGGAACGGTGGTGGTTACCGTGCCCGGCCTCAGACATTATGATGGTGGATTTATTGTCCTGATAAACTTCTGCAGATGGTTGAGGATATCCGAGCTCCTCTAGGAGGTTTCGGGTCCAGACGACTTGCGGCAGCCCATCGTGCAAAGCTATCAGCTCTGCCTCAGTTGACGACCTGGCAACGAGCTTTTGCTTCCTGGACTTCACATAGACTATGTTGCCGTTACTGCCCGCCACGGGTCCCACGCTGATTATGGTACCGGAGTGGCCCTTGGCATCGTCATGCGTGGCATATGAAGCATCAATCCAGGCGAATACCCGCAGGTCTGAATCACCACTGCTGTATACGACACCATGGTTGATTGTGCCCGCGACATAGCGCATGACTCGCTCGAGCTTGCCCAGATCTTGTCTCGTGGGTACCTTGAGCTTGGTACAAAGAAAACTGGTATGCAAAAACACATCAGACCTGACTCGATTGCAAGTAAAGAGGAGTGACATCGCCATCGAAACGTAACGAGTAGTTTCAGAAGCAGACAAGATGGGGCTGGAGGTATCGTTGCCAAAGAAATCTTCGCCATGTGGCATATCGTCAGTTCCACGAATTTCGTACTTGTCAAGCATTCCCTGGCAGTAGGCGGACTGGTCTACAATGAACGACCCGGGTGCAAACTTGCCGAATGACACAGAGAGGCGCCTGATCCGAAGATTGAGGTAATCAACCTCATTTCCTGACTGGATACGCGGTTTGCCGTATTTCCGATCGAGTATAGTTGCAAGCCAATTCAGGTCCTTGTCTTTATCGTACGAGAGAAGAAAGTCATCCACATAAATGACCAGCGTGAGGCCTCTTTCTGCATGGGTATATAAGCAGGGATCTTGGGCTGATTGTTTGAATCCGGCTGCGACGAGAGTGTTCTGGATCTCTTGGTTCCACAGACATGCTGATTCCACCAAGCCGTACAAGGCTTTGTTGAGTTTTAGCACCAATACTCCGTCGTTGTTCACATATTCGCCCCATTCTGGCTTGAGGATAACCATGGTACGGGCAAGTAATCCGGAAACTTTGACGTGTCGTGGAGTGTTTGGGTCGGAACCTAGACGCATGTCCACCATTGTCGCATGGAGATACGCACCCGGGACATCAAGCACTGCCAGCCTGTGTTGCTGGACCGCCGCAACCTTGAGGAGGATCGTCACTGTCTCGTACCTGACGGTAGGAGAGGACACATCCGGGTACATTGAACGGTCCTGGCGACTAGCGCCTGTGCCACCAATGATCCGCGCTTTGATGCGGCCATCACGTTTTTGGTCCAGAAAAGCCCTGCATTGCAGTATATCACGTTTTTCGGCAACGGTCATACGATGCATTTTTAACGCGAGATCTGTGGCTTCGAACACGCCGAGGTCAAACATCTGTTGCACCTCGGCGGTCAGGGCTGTTTCTCCAGCAGCCCCGTACTTGTTTAGCTCCTCCGAGAGCGTAGCAAGTAGGGCGGCATGCGAGACATCAATGACTGAAACATCGGCGATGTTGCGTGGCGCTGCTGCCGGTTCGGGGGCAGGTGATGGTCGATTAAAGGTTCGCTGATAGTGCTGAACGTTCGTCGATATTGGCTGTCGACTACGCCTGTTGATTGGGAGGAGAGCAGGCATAACATCACTTGGGATAGGTCCTTGTTCAGGGATAGGCACGGGCGCAGACGCCGGCACGTTCGCCGGGACGGTAGCAGGCACGGTCACTTGGGCAGACACGGGCAAAAGAACGGGAGTCTCAGTTCTGACCGGTGGGACAGCCATTACCAGTGGCTCCGGTTGGACCAGAGGAGTAGCAAATGACAGTGTGGGCGGTAGCTGTACCCTCCCCCCCGGCAAAGGTTGCACCTTACGAGGTGTGCCTTTGCTTGTGAGGGCGCGGCTCTCCTTCACCATCTTGGCGAAGTCGGCCGACGTCACCACTCGGTTGATCTCGTCCTCGACCGTCATGGTGACGGCCGCGCCGATCTTCCGGAGGTTGGTGATTCCTTGATTGAAGGTCTCCGTTTTGTGCATGGCTCGCGCAGATAAGATGGC
>CAIRTT010000024.1 GCA_903881535.1 uncultured Armatimonadota bacterium | reverse complement strand
GGTTCAGATCACATTAATGTGCTCCACCTCGTGGCCAATCGAAGCTCGCCACTGCTTGCGGAGCAGGCTAGGCGTTTTCCGGATGCAATGGCGTCTGCTGCGCTATCCGATGGACCATCGGTCCTCATCGATGCCGTCATGGACCCGCGCGTAGACACGGTTGTCGTAGCCGTCAGCGGGGCGGCGGCCCTTGAAGCAACAATAGCCGCATGTAAGCGCGGGCTTAGAGTCTGTATTGCTACAAAAGAAGTTCTGGTTGCAGCAGGTGCACTTGTGATGCAGCTCGCTAAGGACCATGGCGCAACACTCCTCCCAATTGATAGCGAGCACTCAGCACTGTTTCAGGCGATGCAAGGTTATGGACCAGAAACCATTGACCGGTTGCACCTGACGGCAAGCGGAGGCCCATTCCGGACCTGGTCGGCTGAGCAGATTCAGAACGCAACCATTTCCGATGCCCTCAATCATCCGACATGGAAAATGGGCGGAAAGATAACCATTGACTCGGCATCGATGATGAACAAAGGCCTTGAGATTATCGAGGCGTGCTGGCTATATGGAATACCGGAAAGCCGCGTCGACGTCGTCGTGCATCCGCAATCGATTGTGCATTCGCTGGTTGAATTCACGGATGGCTCCCTTCTGGCCCAGCTGGGATATCCCGATATGCGCTTGCCAATACAGATTGCTCTTCTTCATCCAATCAAACTCGACACGGGTATTCCTCGGTTGCACCCAACCCAAATGGGGACGCTTACATTCGATGCCGCGGATACTGGAAAATTCCCTGCACTGGAACTTGCACGGCAAGCGATGCGTACTGGCGGTACGGTACCCGCTGCAATGAATGCCGCGAACGAAGCGGTTGTTGCTGGCTTCTTGGAAAATAAGTGCTCTTTCGCCCAAATGCACGACATCGTCGCGGATGCGATGCAAACGGTGCAACCTTTGGATCCGATGAGCTTAACGGACATTTTGGATGTCGATACACAGGCACGGGCCTATGTGACATCGTGCTTGGAGAAACACCTTGGCGCTTCTTAAATCGATGTTTTCTTTGGCGATGCTTGAATCAGCGATTTCATTCGTTGTCGTCTTCGCTATCCTCGTCGTCTTTCACGAACTTGGCCACTTTCTCGCTGCGCGAGCATTCAAAATGCCGATCCTTGAGTTTGCGGTCGGGTTTGGGCCAAAAATCCTAACCATTGCGCGACAAGGTGTTCTGGAATACACACTTCGTCTCTATCCTCTCGGCGGTTTTGTAAAGATTCGCGGGATGGAGATTGAAGAAGAAGCTGGCGAATCTGAGGAAAAGGCGCCTGCCGATGAAGATAGCTTCAATAAGCGCCCGGTACATCAGCGCTTTGCTGTCATTCTAGCAGGGCCACTCGCATCGCTCCTCGTGGGCTACCTGGGCTATGTCTTGCTGTTTGCTGTTTACGGTAAGCCATCGATGTCCGCGCAGATCGGTCAGGTGATGCCTGGAAAGCCTGCGGCCGTAGCTGGTTTGCGTGCGGGAGACAAAGTTGTTTCCATTAACGGAAATCCAATTACAATTGAGACCCTAGTCACGACAATTGATGCCAGCAAGGGCTCACCCATGGACTTCCTCATTGCTGATAATAGCAAGGTGGAGCGCCACGTTGTTGTAAAGGCCGAAAAGGATTCCTCTGGTGGCAAGGATGTCTACCGAATCGGTGTCCGCCCGACATTTGTCTTTGAGCCATGCAGCTTCGGAGTCGCTTGGATTGAAGCGGCATCTACGACGGCGCAGTACGGCTCAAAGCTGGTTTCGATCGTCAAGGCTGGTAAGACAAAGGATGCTGTTGGCGGACCCGTTGGCATCGCCCAGACGTTCTATGCACTTGCTGGAACGGGTGCACAAACGCGTATCGAACTCCTTGCAAGCCTTTCGTTGTCTCTGTTCATCTTCAACATGTTCCCAATCCCAATCCTCGATGGTGGTCACCTCGTCCTTTTGACGATAGAGGCTATTCGCCGAAAGAAGCTTTCGGCCATCAATATGCAGCGGGTGTATCTCGCTGGAGCCGCCATTATGGGATTGCTTTTCCTGACAATCATGTGGAATGACGTCGTGAAGCTGGTAGCTCCGAAGTAGTTTCCTTGCGGATGTGACCATCCAAGTTGCCTTGACAAGTAAACGAAAACCCCGCCATGGCTCTGTTGCCGCGGCGGGGTTTGTGTTTTCCGATGCGCTTGACTAGACGTGATGCGTCACTGGGTTTAGTGCAGTAAGAAGCTGCTGCTTTAGCACCGTTACGTGCTGAATGATGTCCGCGACGGCAACCGTTTCAACGACATCGGTGCCGCGTTGCTTGACCTCGACAACCCCTGTTGCCAAGCCCTTGCCAACGACAACCCGAATCGGACAGCCCATCAGATCCGCATCCTTGAACTTTACGCCAGCCCGCTCATCACGGTCATCGAAGTAGACATCCAAGCCCGAAGCCTTCATATCTGTGTAAATGGCATCTGCTGCAGCGTACTGGGCGTCATCCTGCCGCGCCGCAACCACGATACTGACCTCGAAGGGAGCTACCGAAATCGGCCAGATGATTCCATCCTTGTCATGGCTTGCTTCGACAATCGCAGCAAGGGAACGGCTCATGCCGATTCCATAACATCCCATCTGGATTGCTTGTAACTTGCCATCTTCGCCGGTTACATCCAGCTGCATAGCCTTGGAATACTTGTCACCCAGCTTGAAGATGTGACCGATTTCGATACCACGCGTGGTGCGCATCGTTCCCGATGTACACATTGGACAGCTATCGCCATCTTCTGCAACCCGGATGTCAGCGGCGACTGTCCAGGTAAAGTCCCGGCCAGCGGCTACGCCTGTGATGTGGAAATCAGACTTGTTTGCGCCTGTTACTGCATTTTGCAGCACGGTCACGGCATGATCAGCGTATATGGGTACGCCAGTGAGGCCAACTGGACCGGCGAAGCCAACGGGAGCACCGGTGACAGCGACCACCATGGCTTCTGGAGCGAGCTCAAGCTCGGCAGCGCCAACAAGACGTGCTAGTTTGATGTCATTGACTGAATGGTCGCCGCGCACCAAAACGACAACCGGCTTGCCATCGGCCGAGTAGATCAGGGTCTTGATAAACATCGATGACGCAGTTCCAAGGAACGCAGCAACTTCATCAATAGTCCGTGCATTGGGTGTGTGCACTTCTTCAAGGCTTGCCGTTGGTGTCGTTTCGCTTGCGGTGGGCGGATTGACAGGACATTTCTCAGCATTTGCGGCATAGGAACAGGAATCACAGCTAAGCACCGTGTCTTCACCGGCATCCGCCAGCGACATAAACTCCTGGTTGTCCAAATCGCCAATGGCACCGCCATCGGCATCGACTATTAGGTAGCGAAGCCCGATGCGTTGAAAGAAGCGCTCATAAGCCGTGCGCTGCGCTTTGTAGCTGGTGTCCATCGCATCAACATCCCTGTCAAAGGAGTAAGCATCGAACATCAAAAACTCGCGTGTCCGGATCACACCACCGCGTGGGCGTGGCTCATCCCGGAACTTGGTTTGCACCTGGTAGAGCATCACCGGGAGGTCACGCCACGACCGCAGCTCCTGCCGGGCTAGATCCGTGATGACTTCCTCGTGCGTGAAGCCAAGCGCAAAGTCAGCCTTGCGGCGGTCCTGCAGTTTGTAGACGACATCGAGGCCCCAGCGGCCAGTCTCTTCCATCAGCTCCTTTGGAACCAATGTTGGCATCCGCATTTCCGCGCAATTAATTAGTTCTTGCTCCTCGCGGAGAACCTGCTCCATCTTGCGGATGACCTTCCAGGCAAGAGGGAGGTAGGTGTAGACGCCAGCGCCCAGCTTGCGGAGATAGCCCGCTCGCAACAATAGCTTGTGGCTTGGAATTTCTGCTTCTGCAGGAACTTCGCGAAGTGTGGGGGCGAAGTAGGTCGATGCTCTCACTGAAAGGCTCCTCGGATGTGGCATCACATCGATAATCTTGATGGAAAGTGTACCACTGGATGTCTGTTCACTTGGTTGACCGGATGGGCAGCGGGTGGTTGCAACGATGTATATTGCTCTGTGCTGAAAGACAAGTTGAAACGTGAAACCGGAGAATCCTCACCGCTTCCCGACCTTGAACCGGCACTGAAGTCGCTTTACCGCTTACAGATACGTGCGCTGTGGATGCTAGCCGTTCGGGTGATTCTGTTATCGATGCTAATAACGGTGCTTCGTATCACGATTCCGGGTGTCCGGAGCATCAACATGATTCTGGATGCCGCCGCGGGATCGCTTGCTCTCTGGCCATTCTGGACGAGTATCGGGAGAAACTGGGCGTGGCGCTATAAACTTGCGGATGCGTACATCAAGGCAGAACGCTACCCAGATGCGTTGACGGTTCTCGAACCTCTGCAGGGGGTTCAAGCGCGTCTGTTCGATGCCGATGGTCATGGTAGGGCGCTGAAGGCGTTGGCGATGGAGAAGAACATTGAATCCCGATGAGTTCAACTGGCAACCGATTTTTTACAAATGGTTGATTGGTACGTTCGTGATGGCGCTAATCGGCGCGTTTGTTTCGGTACGGATGGGTTATCCGGCCTACTTGATTGGGGGCGTCTCGATGGTCCTGACTGCAATGACCGGCTTGTTTGTACTGGCCAGTAAGATTTCCGGACGGAACGGGTAACTAGATATGGCTTGGTTTTTCAGCACAACGGTAACGAGTTCGGGAGACATCGCAGCGCTGCGGGATGTCTTTCTTGCGCGGCGTGCCGGTCAACGGGCAAGTGTTGATGCTACGGTTTCATCCATCGTCAGTGACGTACGTACGACTGGAGATGTTGCGCTGCTGTCTCTAACGCGACAGTTTGATTGTCCAGGGATGGCGACATTACGCGTCCCGAATGAAGCCATCTTGGCCGCGCGACAACGGATCACCGGGTCACCCCTTGAAGCGGCTCTTCTTGTCGCAAAAGACAGGATTACGAGATTTCATCAAGCGCATCGGCGTTATTCGTGGCTGGATGACACCGTTCCCGGTGAGCGTCTTGGGCAACGGATTATCCCATTCGCATGCGTCGGCATCTATGTTCCCGGTGGGCGAGCTGCCTATCCAAGTACGGTCCTGATGACCGCAGTGCCTGCACGTGTGGCGGGCGTTGGCCGAATTGTGATGTGTACGCCGCCGCAGGCGGAAACAGGCCTTCCGCCGGATGGAACATTGGCTGCAGCGCATATTGCAGGTGTGGATGAAGTCTATGCCGTTGGCGGTGCGCAAGCCATTGCCGCGATGGCATATGGGACCGAAACCGTTCCTCAGGTGGACAAGATTGTTGGACCTGGGAATGCGTATGTCAATGCAGCAAAGCGGATGGTTTATGGGGATGTCGGTATCGACATGCTTGCGGGACCGAGTGAAGTCGCGGTTGTGGTGGATCAGACTGCGGACATAGCAGGTGCCGCTCGCGAGTTGATCGCGCAAACTGAACATGATCCGATGAATGCGGCATTATTAGTGGCTTCGAGTCAGTCATTACTCGACCAAATCAATGCGGAACTCGAGCAGCAGCTGGCGACACTTCCTCGTGCGGCTATCGTCCGGGCATCGCTTTCGGAGCAAAGTGTTTCAGTCGTCTGTGGTGACCGTGCGCTAATGGTTGCGGTCGTGGATACGTTTGCTCCTGAACATCTTCACCTTGATGTTTCCGATGCATGGGAGCTTGCGCACATTGTGCGTAACGCCGGTGCAATCCTGGTCGGAAAACACACATCAGCTGCACATGGAGATTATGTCGCTGGACCTAGCCACACACTTCCTACTGCTGGCGCTGCGAGATTTTCAAGCCCATTGAATGTAGATGACTTTACAAAGAAGAGTAGCGTTCTTTGGTTGGATGAACGCGTTAGTCGTGAGCTGGCTTCGTTTGCTGAGGCCATTGCCACCTATGAGGGCCTTGAAGGCCACGCCCGGTCGGCCTGCGGTGATGTTGGGGGAGAGACAATATGAACGCTTTGCTGATGCACTGGAAACGGATGCCGTTGTACGTCAGGATTCTTATCGCTTTGTTGATAGGGTCCGTCATTGGCTACATCCTGAATAACGTTGGCAAACCGGATTGGGTTGTTTATCTTGAGCTCCCATCGAAGACGATTCTAAGAATGTTGTCGATGCTGGCCCCACCATTGGTTTTGGTAGCAGTGATTCAGGCATTGGTAAAAACAGAGATTCCAGCGGGTGTTGCAAGACGCCTCGGTGGACTACTCCTCTTAAACACGGTTGTTGCTATCCTCATTGGGCTGTTTGTTGCCAACGTCCTCCGTCCAGGCGCTGGCGCAAATCTGGAAAAACCAGCTCCAAAAGCAACGTTGGCATCCAAAGAATCGGATCCGGACAAGAAGCTTATTCTGGAAACGATGGAGACCGCGGGTTACAAAGCTCCTGAACCTAAAAAGGATGTCTTTGCAGCATTCATTGACAATGTTCCCAAGAGCATTGGTTCGCCGCTGAACGAAAACAATGTCATCGGTGTGATTGTTCTTGCCCTGATGTTTGGTGTCGCATTGCGAAAGCATAAGGACACAGCGGTTAGAACAGTTGTCGATGTCATCGATGTTGCCTTTGCAACG
>CAIRTT010000023.1 GCA_903881535.1 uncultured Armatimonadota bacterium | reverse complement strand
TGACCGTATGCGCCTTGGTCGTAACCTGTCTCGTGCAGCTAGCCAGAAAACGGGGTAAATCATGGCATACAGTATGAAAAAAGGCGGCAAGGAAGTTGGCCAAGCCAGCGTCTACGCCAAGCCTCACACAATGGACGGTAAGGCGATGAAGATTGCCGCAAACCCCGGCAAAGAACCCAACCGCAGCAAGCTTGACACGCTGGATATCAGCGTTGGTGGCATCAGCAAGTCTGCTGGTGATGAGCCTGTGAAGACTAGCGGAATCAAAGTCCGTGGCACAGGCGCAGCCACCAAGGGCTTGATGGCAAGGGGCCCGATGGCATGAACTATTCTGAGCTTTCGGCGGCGATACAGACTTACACGGAAAACAACTTTCCGGCGATTACCCTTGCGGATTCGTCTACAGTCTCGTCTACGACTCAGATTAACCGTTTCATCCAACAGGCAGAGCAACGCATCTACAACTCGGTGCAGTTCCCTTCGTTGCGTAAGAACGTGACAGGGACAATTACATCCGGCAATAAGTACTTGTCATGCCCTGATGATTTCTTGTCTTCGTACTCCTTGGCTATCTTTTCTGGTTCTGGCCCGTACACATTCCTACTCAACAAGGATGTGAACTTCATGCGTGAGGCGTACCCTACGCCGACCGACACGGGAACGCCTAAGTACTACGCCTTGTTTGGCCCGACTGTGACGGGCTCAACCATCAGCAACGAGTTGTCGTTCATCCTTGGCCCTACGCCTGATGCTGGGTACTCCGCTGAACTGCACTATTACTATTACCCGCAATCCATTGTGACTGCTTCTACCACTTGGCTGGGCGACAACTTTGACACCGTACTGCTGTACGGGTCTTTGGTGGAAGCGTACATCTTCATGAAGGGCGAGGTTGACATCATCACCATGTACGAGACCAAGTACAAAGAAGCGCTTGGTTTGGCTCAGCGTCTGGGTGACGGAATGGAGCGCAGTGACGCATACCGCAGTGGGCAGTATCGGCAAGCGCCGTTGCCACAAAATAACGGGGTGCGTTGATGGCGTTCCAAGGCAACTTCAGTTGCAACACCCTTCGGTCGGGTATGGCAAGCGGGTCGTTCAACTTTTCGTCAGACACGTTTCGTCTGGCCCTGTACACCAACGCGGCCACACTTGACCAGAACACCACCGCGTACACTACGGATGGTGAATCATCGGGCGGTGACTATGTGGCTGGTGGGCAAATTGTCACGGTCACTGTGGGCACTGAACTGGCTTCTTCTGGAAGCATTGTGTTCATCAATTTCTCGTCCCCTGCTTGGACGGGGGCCATCACTGCCAGAGGTGCCTTGATCTACAAGGCCGGAGATAATGGCGCTGTGTGCGTTTTGGACTTCGGTAGTAACAAAACATCCAGTTCAACTTTTACCGTGACGATGCCTGCGAACACCAGCACATCTGCACTCATTCGACTTGTATAAGGGGCGACTATGTTCAACGATAAAGTTAAATCCAAAGATGTTGCCTCAAGCAGCTTGGTTGCTGGTGGCTCCGCCGCTGATAGCGCAAGCGCAAAAGGCGTGTACAAAATCCAGTGCCATGACGCGCAGGGCAACTTAAAGTGGGAAGACGCAGCCCCCAATCTGGTTGTGAACGTAGGTTTGCAAGACATGAATGCCAAGTACTTTACTGGCAGTGCTTACACCGCAGCTTGGTATATTGGCCTGTACGGTGCTGGGGCATCAAACACCCCTGCCGCTGGTGACACCATGTCTTCCCATGCGGGTTGGACTGAAGTGACGGCATACAGCCAATCCACCCGGCCTGCTTGTACGTTTGGAACGCCTAGCACGGCTAACCCCTCAGTGGCAACCAATTCAGCCTCACCAGCATCGTTCAGTATCAATGCAACGACAACTGTTGGCGGGGCTTTCCTGACCAGCAACAGTACCAAGAGTGGTACGACTGGTACGCTGTACTCAGCCGCAGACTTCAGTTCTCCCGGTGACCGTTCCGTTGTGTCGGGCGACACCCTTTCTGTTACCTACACTCTGAGCTTGGCAGGTTAATCATGGCAACAACTTTCAAAAAAGGCGACGTTGTTAAAGCTGTCGCAGTTATCCCCCAAGGCCCAGTGCTTGCTCTGCGTATGAGCGAAGAGGGTGTGGTGTCGTATCTGATCGAGTGGACGGATACAGATGGTGAAACTCAACAACGCTGGTTTGAAGAGTCACAATTGACAGGAGCATGATCTATGGCACTCGTCCTCGCGGATCGAGTCCGTGAAACTACCACCACTACAGGCACTGGCTCTGTAACGCTAGGTGGCGCGTACACGGGCTTTCAGACTTTTCTTGCTGGCGTCGGTAACAGCAACAGTACTTACTACACCATAGCCAACGTAGTAACGGGCGAGTGGGAAGTAGGCATTGGCACGTACACCACAGCGGGAAACCTGCTTTCTCGCACGACTGTTCTGGCTTCCAGCAACTCAGGTTCGCTGGTCAGTTTTGGCTCGGGCACTAAAGATGTGTTTGTCACCCAGCCTGCTGAACGGGCTGTGTATGTGGACTCGGCTGGGACTACGGTCAACGTAGGTATCCTTACGGCCACGGGCGACTCCTCTTTCAATTCCACGGGCGCATTAAAAATCTCAGCGGGTACAACAGGTGAGCGGCCCACGGGAGGAGTGGGCAAGATTCGTTGGAACAGCACGTTGTCCCAGTATGAAGGGTATGACGGCGCGAACT
>CAIRTT010000022.1 GCA_903881535.1 uncultured Armatimonadota bacterium | reverse complement strand
CTTGCTTGCTGCGAATCCTGAATACCTCAAGAAGCACAAACTTTCTTCGAAGAACATCCGCGGCATTATCCCAATCAGCGGCGTTTACGACATCCCGGCGGGGATGTTCCCTAAGATTTTCCCGGGCACAGCGGATGAGGTTAAGCCTGCATCACCTGTAAAGAACTTGACCGCTGGGGGCCCTCCCGCACTGGTTATTTATGCTGATCAGGACTATGCAGGTCTTGAACAGCTGGCGAAGCAGTACACCGCGAAATTGGGAGAGTTGAAGTCACCGGCGACACTTGAATTAATTAAGGACCGGACGCACATCACAATCATCACCAAGATGATGCTCAGTGCAAAGGATGCCGCGAGCACGCTGGCGCTGGACTTTATTCGTAAGTACGCGAAGTAGTTTCGTCGGGGTGGGTGTGTTTGGTTTTGCCATCGGTGAGATCTAAATTACGGTTCCTGGCTTTGGAGGTATGTGGATGTACGTATACGGAATCGCTGCGCTTCTTGCAGTGCTGGGAATGCAGGCTGGCTCACAAGTCAGTAAAAAACCAAAGCTCACCGAAATGGCAGGCTACCTCATCGTTCCGCATGACAAAGTTCCAACTGAGTACAACGCGGGTTTCTCGATGTACGTTGCTGCGTGGCCGCTGCTCGAGACGTATCCCGGGCAGGATTTCCAGAGTGGGCTGTTCGGCACGTGGATGTTTCCTCAGTCAGAAGGCAAGCGTTCCAAGGACTTCTACACCGATATTGAAGGCGGGCTTGGCTGGTGGCGTGACACGCGCTTCGCTACCGAAACCCCTAAGTTCATCATGGGTGGCGTCGCGCTCAACTTCAGCGAGTGGGCAAACGGACCAGGTGCCGGAAAAGGGCGTGACTGGAAGAACCCAACGGGCCTCTATGGCATCGCCCAGCTCAGCCAAAATATCCTGTGGCCACCGGATGGCCTAAACCTCAAGCAAGGCACACGCGGCGAGCTTTTTGGTTATGGGTATCTACCGCTTCCGCTGACCTCTGCCAAAACATCCACGGCAGGCAAGAATGTCCCAACTGGCAACCAGAGCTGGACACTGTTCCTCAATACCGCCAACTTCAAGGGACCAGTCACCTTCTTCACGCCATACTTTTGGTCAAAGGCATCCGTTACAAACCCGGATGTCGGAGGTCAGTTTCTCGATACCCGCCCATCTGAGCCAAACAAGGCGATTCAGATGGAAACGCAGCACATCCCGGCGATGGTCAGTCAAGATGCAAACGGAGCCTGGTTTGCCCGTATTGCCCCGACACACTTCCCGACGGGCCCGGGAGGGGATGCTCCTCTGATCCATCAGGTGACCGCGTACTCCCGCCAGGCGCTCTGGAATTCGGTGGAGACGTGGTTTGGGGGTGGTGTGAAGTCAGCTGGGATGGTTTCGCCAGCTGCAGCTGCGGTGCATAACTTCAAGCCCGGCGGCTATGCTACCTGGAAGATTTACCTCCCGGGAAAGAAGCGCGACCAGGCGCATGATGTTGACCTCGCGGGTGTTGGTGTGCCAAAGGTGCTCACGAACAACACATATGGTTTTTCATGGGATGCGACCCGCGTCTCGACCAACAAATCGCTCGTGACGCTTCCTGAGTACTATAGGATGGGCAAGGATGCGAAAGGTAGGGAGCGCTGGACTGCTGTTGCACAGGGTGATGTTCCTGCGGAAACGGGTCTCCTAAATGCCACATTTCCAACGCCAAAGCGTGACCTCGAGCCGTACATTACTCCAGATGAACCATCATCGACATGGAAATCTCCGGGGCCCGCGGCAGGACCATTTACGCGGATTCTTGGGGATGGCAGCGAAGTTACGTACTACTGGTATCGTTTTGCCGACCAGCCTGCGTTGATGAATGCCGACCTTTCCGCTGCGGAACGGGATGCCTTGCAAAAGCGGGTTGAGTTGCTGCATAAGGAATGGAAATCCACCAAGGAATTCCTACCTGCTCCAACCACCGGAAAGCTGGCATCCATTGATCCTGCTGCATTCGTAAAGCCACCAAAGGGGATGGAAGTTGGTTATGTCCCAATCGTAACCAAGCAGGGGTGGAGTGCAAAGCGTTTGAAAGAGCTTTCTAATCGCTGACATCCCGACTAACGTGGCTGTGTTCCGCTAACCCTGATTACTAAAGTTATATAAAGTATGCAAAATGGGAACATAGACGTATCCCATACGAGTACTCAAGGACATCATGATGAGACAGACATTCACCATCGCGGGCAGCCTCGCCCTCGTTTCGCTCTTTGGTTTCGCAAATGCCGGTTACGCCCAGACGGTCAAATCGGATGCCCCTGCAGCGCCAGGACAAAATGCTGTTGCGGTCAAGGCAATTGCAGCCAAGGATGGCACCTTTGATGTCGAAATCACCCACAATGGCAAGACCCGCAAGTTCACGGGCGTCAAGTCTACTCCGGATGGCAACTTTGATCTACCAGAGTTAATGGAGTTAAATCCTCCCGCTGGGATTGCCGGTCGAAAGCAAAGTAAGGCCATTCGGGTCGAAGGCAAGCCGCTCATCCTTCCAAGCGGCGCCGCAGCAGCGCAGGCACACAGCAGCAATGTGTCCGTAAAGGCAACGACAAATAGCAGCGGCACCTTTGATGTCGAAATCACCGAAAACGGCAAAACCCGCAAGCTGACAGGACTCAAGCCCGGACCAAAGGGGTTCATCGAGATTCCTAGCGGACCAAACGGTGCCGCGACGATTGTAATCGATCCAAATGCTCCTCAAGGCGGAGTAAACGTAAAGGTTGAAGGCAAGCCTCTCATCCTCCCAAGCGGCGCGGCAGCGGCGCAGGCACAATCGCGTAATGTAACCGTCAAGGCAACGGGAAGTGGCGGCGGCACCTTTGATGTCGAAATCACCGAGAATGGCAAAACCCGTAAGCTGACCGGTGTCACTGCTGGTCCCGATGGTAGCTTGGACATCCCTGAGTTGAACGATGTTGCGCCAGCGGGTGCGAAGATTAGTAAGCAGATCAAGATCATAAATGTCGATGGAAACCAATCTGGACCTGCTCTGTCGACGATTATCGAAAACACCAACAACGAAGATGTCAACATCGTCGTCGATGGCGTTGCGGTATCCGGCGCCGATGGACATGACATAAAGCCTGGGACATCTGTTATCGTCACCACCAATGGAAACGGCAGCGCGCCAAACACCATTAAATCCCAGCGCGTTGTTGTCGGGAAACCTTTACTGAAGAACATGGAGCCTGGACGACCGCACCCAAATCAGGTGTACAAAGTAGCAACGACCAGAAAGGCATCCAAGGAAGTCCTCATCGTGGCCAAGCTCGTAAACGGTAAGAAAGTCGTCTCGGAAGCAAAGCTGGTTGTCCTCTCTGGGCAAACGGCAAAATTAGACGCAGGGGATGTTTGGCTTAGCCTTCGCGCGACGATTAGCCCAGCAGGAACGAT
>CAIRTT010000021.1 GCA_903881535.1 uncultured Armatimonadota bacterium | reverse complement strand
AGTACATCGCAGAGCCTTCCGACCACCACTCTTTTGAAGTCTTGAGAAAGGCTGTTGATAGATAGACGATGGTTGTTTGGAGGAGGAGTCCAGCGGTTGCAATCGATGTCATTGTCTCGGTGACTGGCTGTCCGTAGGCACGTCGAATAGCATTTGATCCATCGAGGGACCATCTTGCACCAACGGGTAAGAACAGCAACCAAAACATGGTCGCCCGTAACATCTGGTCGCCACCGTGGAGGATCATCGGATTGCGGTTTTGCATCGAGACAAGGAGCAGCCAAGACATCGTTACTGCAAATCTCGATTGGAACCCAATGATCATCAGGAGAGCGAATATGAGCTGAACACCAAAGACAAAGAGAGGCCATCCGGCACCAGAATCCAGTGAATGCAGAGTGAGCATCCACCAGAGTTTGCCATCCCACCACTCGCGTAGCGCTTCTAGGGGGAAAACTCCCGAATCGGAGTAGTGTGCGGATGCATCACCGATCCGCTGGACAACATCGCAAAATAGGTAAACACCGGCTGCAATTCGGGTTGCAGCCAGCGAGCGAAGGTCAATTGAAAAGAGTGAAGGTTTTGGTGTCTGTGATGATTTCACGGATTTGGTTTATCCAAGCGATTTATTGTGCAATACGCTCAGATTGTCCAAGGACACGTGCCAGTCGTGCATCTGCCGAATAGTAGTTAAAGATCGCCTGAACAGCATTTGTTTGCGATTGTACAAGGGCTGTTTGTGCGGTGATGATTTCGACCACGGATCCGATGCCTTCTTTTTTGCTTTCGACGGCTTTATCGTAGGCATTTTGTGCAGCTTCGAGTGCAGCTTGGGTTGCGGGGAGGCTAAGGCGTGATTGCTCAAGGTTGCGAATCGCTTGTTCCACTTCCAATGCTACATTCTGCCGTTGGGACTGAACGTTGTATTCTTGGGAGCGTTGTTGTGCTTCCGCAGCACGAACTCCGTTCCTTACATTTCCACCATCGAAGAGCGGGTATGTCGCCGACAGCGTCAATTGCTGATTGTTACCAATCGATCGGAGCGGGTCATTTGCTGCATCAAACTGGTAGCGCGCGGCAATGTCTGCTGTCACGTTGACGCCTGATGAGATCTTGGCTATACGTACACCCGTTGCTGCGATTTCAGCCGTCATTTCGGCTTGCTTGATATCAGGCCGGGTTTCGAATGCCTTCTTGACAATCTGCGAGATGACTGCTGGGGATGTCAACCCTTGCTGAACCGGCACATCTGCTGTGAGTTTGCGGTCGACAGCGGGCATATCGATTTTCGAAAGCGTCAACGGAATATTGTCAATGATTCCCATCGACGTTCGCAGCTGTGTCAGTGCAATCTGTGCATTATTTTCAGCCTGCAGCAGCGTAACCTGAGCATTGAGGTAATCAGCACGCGGTTGGAGGTCATCTTTTTTAGCAGCAACACCTGCTTCAATCTGGGCCGTTACCAGATCAAGCGTGTTCTTTGCACGCTCAACTTGTGAGCGGGAGACATCCACTAGCGCTTGAGAGCGAAGCGCTGCATAAAATGTATCTGCAACATTGCCTATGACCGTTTGCCGGACATTCGCTTCAGCCAGCTCACTGCTGATCAAGGACTGACGTCCCTGACGGGCGTTCATGTCACGCGTCCCGGTGTCAAACAATCTCAGCGAGAGGGACAGGTCTTCTTGACGGGTTGTGACCGAGCGTGATTGCTGCACCGGTACCACAATTCCACCGGGGAGAATCTGGTTGACAATACCTGTTGAGTCCAGCTGTTGGTAGGTGTACGTTGGTGTCACACGTGGCTGGTACGCGGATTGGGTCTGCCGTAAGCGGGCTTCACTTGCTTGCCTCGTTGCGGTGGCCGCACCTAGGGATGGCTGGCGGCTGACTGCAATCTTGACGGCCTGCTGCAGCGTGAGTGGTTCTGCAATCTGGATGGGGGCAGGTACGGGCAACTGGGCATGCACGCCTCCTGCCATCAGGATTGAAGTAAACGTGAAGACAATGGTCGCTGGTTTCATAAATGTTCCCGGAAAATGGTTATAACCGTATCAGTGTACCAGTATGCAGGCTCTGAGTAAGTATGTAGACGTTAGCCAAAGCAGGCTGTTCATTTCGTGTCCGCTTGCATCCAGGCAACTGCTTTAGATAGAGTTTTGTATGCGTATTTACACGAAAACAGGCGATGCTGGGGAAACAGACCTCTTTGATGGTCAGCGAGTGGCGAAATCGGATGCAAGGATTGAGCTCCTTGGTGCCATCGATGAGGCTAATGCATGGCTTGGTGTGGCAGTGGCGAGCTTGGCTACCGATGATGTTTTGTACACTTGGTTTCGTGAAACATTAGTTGCTGTGCAGCGGCGGTTGTTTGTTGCAGGTGGCGATGTCGCAGCGCCTCGTGAGACAACAACGTGGGATGTACCACGTATAACGGTTGCAGATACCGAGTGGTGTGAAGAGGTCATTGACCGCTGTACCGCACAACTTCCTGAGCTTCGTGCGTTCATTATTCCGGGAGGCACCCCGTGTGCCGCGGGTCTACATGGTGCAAGAACCGTTATCCGACGGGCTGAGCGAATCGCTGTTGCGATGTTGGGAAACCCGGAGGATACGGCTAATCTCATTTTCTTGAACCGCTGCAGCGATCTCCTCTTCACCCTTGCACGGATGGCCAATCTGATCGATGGTATTGCGGATACAGAGTGGACAAGCGAACAACGAAGGTAGGCCGCTTGCGCGTTGTGTATGTAAACGGACTTTTTATCAGTTCGTCGAGTTGTAATCTGGGGAATAACGCAGGCATTCCATCGAAGTGATACAAAAAATGTGAACCACCTGAATGCATTTGATGTTCTGAATCATGAAAGATAAACCTTGAGAAGTGACCAATGGCAAGACCTATCGTAGGGGAAGCATCCCCTGTATTTTCGCTGCGGACCGGAGATGGCGTAACTGTAACATCATCGGATTATTTTGGAGAAAAGGCAGTTGTCCTTTACTTTTACCCAAAGGATGACACGCCTGGGTGCACCCGTGAAGCGTGTGACTTCCGTGACCTAGAGGCAGAATTCGCGGCAGCTGATGCCGTCATTTTTGGCATCTCCAAGGACTCTGAAGCGAGCCACGCGATGTTTTCAGGCAAGTTCACGCTTAACTTTCCGCTTCTGTCCGACCCCGAAGGGACTGCCTGTGAAGCGTTTGGCGTGTGGGTCGAGAAAATGAATTACGGCAAAAAATACATGGGCATTGAACGGACAACCTTTGTAATCGGCAAGGATGGAAACATAAAGGCTGTCTTCCCGAAGGTAAAGGTGGATGGGCATGCTGTTAAGGTCCTCACTGCCATTAAAGACGCAGAATAGTTAAACCAATTTCAGTAAGTCCCGATATTCGCACCACGGTAGAATGCCGGGACTCTCTGAAAGGTTTTCCTGTTCATAATGCCTGAATCACAAACCGTTTTGTTGTGGAAAAATTTGGCCGCACAGCTTCGCGCTGACTCTATTCGCTGCACCACTGCTGCAGGCAGCGGTCACCCAACATCGGGAATGTCTATCGCGGATGTCATGGCTGTTCTACAAGCCAGTTACCTGCGCTACGACTACACAAATCCTAACCATCCCTCCAACGATCACCTCATTTTCAGTAAGGGGCATGCTTGCCCTGTGCTCTATGCGATGTACCGTGCAGCGGATGCCATTTCCGTTGAAGACCTTCTTTCGGTAAGGAAATTCGGGTCGATTTATGAGGGTCATCCAACGCCATTGATTCCGCATATCGATGCAGCAACCGGATCCCTCGGACAAGGACTTGGCATCGCGGTTGGTGTTGCAATCGCTGCACGTAAAATCGAGAAACTTAACTACCGGACTTGGTGTGTTCTTGGCGACTCTGAAATGGCTGAGGGCTCGGTCTACGAAGCGATGGCCGTTGCCGCACAGGAAAGCCTCGACAACCTCATCGCGATTATCGACATCAACAAGCTTGGACAACGCGGCGAAACTGCTCTTGGCCATGACATCTCGAAGTATCGCGCCCGTGTCGAAGCGTTTGGATGGCATGCGATCGAAGTGGATGGCCACTGCGTTGAATCCATCAATGATGCTCTTGCGGCAGCGATTTCTCATACGGGTAGCCCGGTTGCAATCCTCGCGAAGACCGAAAAGGGTGGCGGCGTCTCATTCCTGTCTGGCGTCGCCGGCTGGCATGGCAAGGCTTTGTCGGCATCCGATGCAGAGAAGGCACTCGCTGAGCTCGGAAACCCGGAAGGTCTTATCGTCAAGCCTCAGCTTCCGATCGATGAACCCGCTCAACCATTTGTAGCCGATCAGCCACTAAACCTTCCTGACTATGCGGTTGGGCAAAGTGTTGCGGTTCGAAAAGCATTTGGTGATGCCCTCGCAGCACTTGGCGCAAGCCGTGCAAACTGCTTTGCTGTCGATGCAGAGGTCGGGAACTCGACCTACCTTGAGTTCTTTGGCAAAGCATTCCCAGAGCGGCATTTCCAGTGCTACATCGCTGAGCAGATCATGGTTGGCGTCGCACAAGGTCTGGATGTTCAGGGCAAGGTTGCCTTCGCTGCTACATTTGCTGCGTTCTTCTGCCGTGCATACGACCAAATCCGGATGGCGGCTGTAAGCCGTGCATCCCTTCGCTTGGTTGGAACCCACGCGGGTGTTTCCATTGGTGAAGATGGACCAAGCCAAATGGCCCTGGAAGACATCGCGATGATGCGCTCTGTATTCGGCTCCATTGTTCTCTACCCATCGGATGCGACTACGGCGGCGGCGTTGATTCCTCTGATGGCGGACACCAAGGGGATTTCGTACATGCGTGCGACACGCGAAGCGACGCCTGTCCTCTATCCAAAGGGTACCGAGGTCAAGCTGGGTGGGTCGTACACGGTGCGCGATGGCAATGATGCGACTATTGTCGCTGCGGGCATTACTTTGCACGAAGCCATCAAGGCTGCCGATACTCTGTCAGCTGAAGGCATCAATGTTCGGGTCATCGACTTGTACTCTGTGAAGCCAATCGACACGGATGTCCTCCTCAAGGCTGTGCGTGAAACGCCATTGATGGTTGTCGCGGAAGACCACTGGGTTGAGGGCGGTATCGCTGATGCTGTCCTAGCTACCCTAACCGCAAATGGTGTCGCTCCGAAGCGCTTTGCACACCTGGCGATTCGTGAAATGCCACAGTCCGGACCAATAGCTACATTGCTTGCATCGTATGGAATCGATGCTGCGGCAATCGTAAAGGCAGTCAAGGGCTAAGCTTTTTTGCTGAATAAAACTGACCACTCATCCGGAGGGGAATTTCCTTCAGCTGAGTGGTTTTGTGGTTTCTGGGTGGCAGAAAAATCCTACGTACTTAAACATTCTACCCAGCCAAGCGTCGTACGTGATTGTTCTCAGAGAAGCTATTCAGGCACGCACTGCCGGTCCTTCGAGTAAAAGCCACTCTTCTATAGATGTTTCCATCAGCAAGAGGGGCTGTTCTGATCTCTTTGTGCGACCTAGTTGGATCCGTATCTACGCAGTCAAATATTCATCCACGGTCATTACGCCAAATGTTCCCTCAGCGCGGGCTGTCTGTAGGACATCCTTTCGACCAATAAGCTGAATCTGATCTAAGAAAAAACAACCACTCTTCGATAGATGTTTCCATCAGGGAGAGTGGCTGTTAGGTTTATGCAAAGTAGTCACCTTGGATGAACTTACTACGCAGTCAGATATTCATCCACGGTCATTACGCCAAATGTTCCCTCAGCGCGGGCTTTTAGCGCTAGCAAAAGTGCGGCGGCGGTATCTAGGGATGTCATACAAGGCACGGAGCGCTCAACGGTTGCTCGGCGAATCAACTGACCTTCCTCTTCAATCCGCTTGTCTTTGGACAGCGTGTTGACGACAAGCCCAACCTGCCCTGAGTGGATACGTGTAACGAGGTTATCTGTGGACTCCGTAATCTTCGCAACGGTTTCGACATGTAGATCGTTTCCGGCAAAGTAAGCCGCTGTGCCTGCAGTAGCTTGGAGCACATAGCCCATTGCAGCAAACTCACGTGCAATCGGCAGTGCTTCTTCTTTGTCTGCATTTGCAACCGTGAAGAGAACCGTCCCAGTGATTGGCAAGCGAAGGCCTGCACCAACCATTGCTTTGTAGAGTGCACCTGGGTACGTTACATCCTGACCAAGGACCTCACCGGTCGACTTCATTTCAGGTCCAAGTGCGTTATCTACTCCGACCAATTTTTGGAACGAGAAGACAGGTGCCTTCACTGCAGGGTTCTTTTGTTCCGGGTAAAGCCCTTCTGGGAAACCCATGTCCGCTAGTGTCTCACCCATGATGCAGCGTGTTGCAATCTTTACCATCGGTATGCCCGTGATCTTCGAAAGGTAAGGCACCGTGCGTGAGCTGCGTGGATTGACCTCAATCACATACGGCTCATCGCCATCACAGACGAACTGGATGTTCATCAGCCCGACAACTTTCATCTCCTTGGCAATACGCACCGCATAGTCAACGACTTTTTGCTTGGTGATTTCAGAGACATTCTGAGGAGGATAAACGGCCATCGAGTCGCCAGAGTGAACTCCGGCACGCTCGATATGTTCCATGATTCCAGGGAGGAGGCAGGTTACGCCATCTGAGATGCAGTCGACTTCAAGCTCCCGGCCGACAATATAGCGGTCAACCAGAATAGGAGCTTTCGGTGAGACATCGACCGCGTAGGTCATATAGTTGACCAGCTCATCTTCGGTGTAGACGATTTCCATCGCGCGGCCACCGAGCACATAAGATGGCCGGACAAGACACGGATAGCCGATCTCATTGGCAACCGTAACGGCGGCTTCCGCCGTGGTCACGGCACGACCTTCGGGCTTAGGGATGCCCAGCTTAGTGAGGAGAGCTTCAAATTGATGGCGGTCTTCAGCGAGATCGATGGAATCCGCGGATGATCCAAGAATCCGAACACCAGCATCGTCGAGGGAACGCGCAAGGTTGATGGCTGTCTGGCCACCAAACTGTACAACAACACCCTCAATCGGATCTTCACGCTCGATGATGTTTAGGACATCTTCAGAGGTCAATGGCTCAAAGTATAGCCGGTCACTGGTATCAAAGTCAGTGGACACCGTTTCCGGATTGTTGTTGATGATGATGGCTTCATGGCCGGCTTCGCGGATTGCCCAGACGCAGTGGACGGAGCAGTAGTCGAATTCAATGCCTTGGCCGATGCGGATAGGGCCGGAGCCGAGAACGATGATTTTCTTTTTCATAGTGGTAGGCGGGTGGCCCGCCGTCCCATGCAATGACACATCGTGGGCTGACCCACGTATTCTACAATATCTGAATGCGCAGGCCTACTGAATTACGGTATCAAATCACTGTCGAGAAACTGCAAGCGGGCGTTTACAGGACTTAAATTGTTGCGTGTAGCAGCTGTTCCTGACCCGCAAGTTTCTCTTCTCCGCCGGCGTGTCTTATTTCGCGCCCCTTATGCTAGAGCCGATCTTGGATGCCGGTAAGTTTGAGAAATTGACATTGGACACAAAGATTAAGCTCACTGTCTCTTCTAAGGCATGGCAGACCTGCGTCGAACCATGACGAATCTCAGGCTAGGTCAAGCCGGAAAAGAAGCACGTCAGCGAACATGGCGCACTTGTTATTGAGTGAGCCGCGAGAGTCTTAACCATACTCCGGTACACATCATAGGATAGCAAGGTAGTGGTGGACACGTTAGAATGCTCAACTCCCATAGCCTACATTTGTTACCGCCTCTTCCGATGGGAAAAAATTTCGTGTTACAGGGTGTAAGTATGAAATACATCGGGCCTGTTGTGGCGATGGTCGCCACTATGACGCCAATTGCAACCCTTGCAATCGTGTGTCCGGATGCATCCGCCTCACAGGTTGCGAAAGTCCAACAAAAAACGACAAAAAAACCTGTAGAAACCACAACATTCACCACGGCTGTCGTTCCATTTCTACAAAAGTATTGCATTCCATGTCATGGCCCCACTGTCTCCAAAGGAGGCATAACACTACATGACATTAGTCGTAGCCTAGCTGTAGGCAAGGATATGGACCGTTGGAATTTGGTACTCAAGCAGCTGGTATTGTCGGAAATGCCACCATCCAAGGAAAAACAACCTTTGGTTAGTGATGTCAGCAAGGTGATTGACTGGATTAATGCTGAACTGAACAAATCAGGGAATGCCGCGAGTCTCTACCAAAAGCTTGAACATCCTGACTATGGCAACTTAGTAAGCCATGAAAAACTGTTTAGCGGAGAGATAAAGACGAAGCCATTTTCGCCTGCGCGGCTATGGAGAACCAGTCCAAATGTCTTTGACAATGTTAAGTCCAGTTACGGCGGTGACACGAGAAGCATTAGGCAACCGTTCCTTGTAGAAGACAGGAAAGGCATTAAAGAGTACGCAAACCTGTTGTTTGCAGATTCAGCGGTAGTTGATGTCTTGCTGGTGAATGCCGGCTATTGTGCAGATCAGCTTATCCAAAAGGAACGGCTCTATAAGGACATCGCATCGCAACAAAATGCACCCAATCAAGACCAGTTGGAAGCTGCCGCATCGCAACACTTTAAAAAGGTTGTCTTTCGTGATCCCACCAAAGATGAGTTGACAAAGTACGCCGGTCTATTCAGATTTTCTGCCAAAGATGGTGGCAATTCAGAAGCCTTACGCGTGATGTTGATGGCGATTATGATGCATCCCGAATCGGTCTATAGAATTGAAATCGGCCTCGGCGAACTGGATGCTTCTGGTCGCCGGATGCTGTCATCCACCGAACTAGCCTTTGCCATTTCCTATGCCCTGACGGATCAGCGCCCGGATCGTATTCTGCTTCAGGCAGCGGAATCAGGAAAGCTAAAAACCAAAGAGGATGTTCGCGTACAGATCTCTCGGATGCTCGAGGATGAATCGCTTGAGAAGCCAAGAATACTCCGATTTTTTCAGGAGTTCTTTGGATACAACCAGGCTCATATTATTTTCAAAGATGAAGCGCGCTCAGGCGGGTTCAGGTATTACGGGGAAGACTACCCCCTCATATATGAGCGAGATGCTGACTTTTTTGTACTGAACATTCTTTCAAAGGATAAGGATGTTTTTAGGCAGTTATTGACGTCTGATGAGTATTTTATTCTAAACAGGCAGACCTTCAGAAATACTGTTTATGCTTTTTACGAGCAGAACAAGGAGATGATTGACAAAGGTCAGCTTTCTGAAGAAAAGTCAAAGGAACTGCTTAAAAGTCTTGGCCTGAAGGACTGGAAAGAACTTAATACTAAGTATTATCTGCACCCTTTTGACCGTGGCTTTGATGGTAGTCCTAGGGCGATCAAGCATATGGGGATCGAGATCCCGACGGAAGGTCGGATCGGTCACCCTGACGAAGGCAAGTCATTTCAGGCAGTTAGTCAGGGCATGCATATACTCTACGAGAAATATCCCATGGCCTATGACCTGAAGGACGGTGAGCAGAATTTCCTTTTATCGCAACCGTACAAAAGGCCCAACCGTGCCGGTATGCTCACGCATCCCGCTTGGCTGATCGCGCACTCTCTAAATGACATCTCCGATCCTATTCGCCGCGGCAAATGGATTCGGCAACGCTTATTAGCGGGTGTGGTACTAGATGTACCTATCACCGTCGATGCCACCATTCCGCAGAACCATCAAAAAACCCTGAGAGAGAGACTGTCCGTTACGGAAGCGAAAGCATGCTGGCGTTGTCACGTACAGATGAACCCTATAGGTTACACCTTTGAGGTGTTTGATGACTTTGGTCGATACCGCACGACAGAGGCTCTTGACAAATTACCTAAGGCAAACGGCACATTCCCTGTCAAGCCAGTTAATTCTCGCGGTGTTTTAGAGGGCACAGGCGAAGCTGGTATAGATGGTAACGTCAAGGATGCTTTGGAACTCATACACAAGCTTGCCAATTCGAAAAAGGCCAGACAGTCGATCATTCGACATGTGTTTCGATATTACATGGGGCGCAACGAAATGCTCTCAGATTCAATGACGCTGATGGCCGCTGACAAAGCGTATCTAGAAAGTGGCGGAAGCTTCAAGGCGCTTTTAATCTCATTACTGACATCCGACTCATTCCTTTACCGGAAGACACTGACAAAAGGTTAAGATACAAATCATGACACATTCACGTCGCCGCATCCTTAAAGGGATGTCACTGGGTGCCGGTAGCTTTCTCCTAGGTCCACTTTTGTCCCAGATAGAAGCGCATGCCGAGGGCAACGTCGGTGCCTTGCCAAGTCGTTTTGTTTTTGTTGTCAAAGACAGTGGCATTTGGCCTTCGGGTATCACCCCTGCTGAATTCATGGCTAATGGCAGTAAACCAATCAACGCATCGCTCGTCAAAGCTACGCTGCCTCCATCCATGGCGCCTCTAAGACCTTTCCAGGACCAGGTTGCCATCGTGCAGGGACTCTCCGGGAAAATGTGCCGCGGTGGCCATACGAGTCACTTTGGCATGATGGGCGTCTACATGGTTGGGAGTGAAGTCAATCCAGGTAATCCATTGCGTGCCACAGCAGATGCGGAACTGGCGAAGTTGTATCCGGCTCCTTTCAATCACGTGGGGTTGGCCGTTCGAGGAGATTGGGGTTCCACCAACTATGGTGGAACCATGTATCCCGGTATTTCCGCAGTCGGCCCCGGTAAAGAACTTCCGTTTCAGGGCAGCCCCGATGTAGCCTTTGACCAGCTGTTTGGATCGGCAGTTTCTGCATCTAAAGAGGGAGAGAGACGGTTCAAACTTCAGAAAAACCTCTTGGACTTTATGGTTGACGATATCAAAAAAGTTGAAAGGGCCATTCCATCAACGGAAAAGATGAAGATGGATGCGTATCTCAATGCTTTTGAAGAGCTCCAGATGCGTCATAGTAAGCTCGTCGGGATGAAAGATAATCTAAAAGGCAACGCACCGCAGCTCACTGACAAGTTCACGTCAATGATAGAAGAAGTTCGCCAAGAGGCCCATTGTGACTTGGCCGTAGCTGCTTTGATCGCCGGCCTCACCAACTGCGTCACCATTCGTTTGGACAATGCAAACACGGTCTATAAGGCCCTCGGGTTGGCGCGAAACATACATGGAATTGGACACGACGAAGGTGATAACGGAAGAGACCAAGCGCAATGCCGGGAAATCATTCAAACGCATCACATGGCATTGATTGCCACTATGGCAAAGAAATTAAAGGCCGTTCCAGAGGGGAATGGCAATATGCTGGACAACACCATGATCATCTACCTCAGTGATTCTTCAAATAAACACCATGGAGATTGTTTGGAGTGGCCATATGTAGTTGTCGGTGGCTGTAGCGGAAAGCTCAAGATTCCAGGCCGCTATATTTGTTACCCTAAGTACGGCGATGCGGGTTGTCGCACAATCGGAGACTGGTGGACCACCTTACTCAACGCGCAGGGCAATCCGATCAAGTATTACGGTAACGAAGATCTTGAGCTGAAACAAAACGGCTTGTCTCATGCTGGACCCCTTGTCGAACTTATCGCTTAATCCTATTCGATCTGTTGGTCTAAGTAAGAGCGGGACTCAAAATGCTCGTCAACGTATTTAAGGTTTTCACATACATTCCACTAAGCGCAGCTGGCTAATAATCCAGCTGCGCATCGTCCAATCAGACATTTCTGCAGGACGGACGAGTTTGTGATTTGGACCGACTTGCTTCGCTTGATGAGCTTCAGTATTGCGTCTCCCATGCCCAAGCCAACATTTATGTTGGACTTGGAGCTGTTGCTGCGGTGGCCATTGGAGCTGTCACACATGCCCGGCGGGTTTGTTCAGACTGTGGCCACTTTGAGGTATTGAGGTGGGCATGAAGGCAACTCTAGCTTTGAAGACGGCTACCTCGCTCGCATCAGGCCTTTCTACATCTGGCTGGCCGAGGATCGCGCAGACGAACTTGGCCTTTGGGGCGTTGAAATACTTCCGCATGTAGGTGTTCATCTCACGCTAGAACACGCCGGTGCCGGTGGCCTTTTCAGCAAAAAATTTCTGCTGATCCTAGGCTTTAGGAATGCGAGCAGCACCCTTGGGATTCTTGTCCCGAAGCTCCTGGTTTTCCTTTGCCAGAACAAAAGGTCCCGCACTCGCCAAATGAAAATCTGTGTGCCGACTTCAACCGCCCCAAGATGTCTTGATGATGATGCCTTCGTGGCCAAATTCGCGAATTGCCCAGACGCAGTGGACGGAGCGATAGTCGAATTCAATGACTTAGTCGATGCGGACAGGGGCAAAGGCGAGAACGATTAAATGCTTGTTCATCATGGATGGCAGGTGGCCCTCCCAATAATGCAATGACACATCGTCGACTTGAGCGCGTACTATGTGGTATCTGCGGATGATGGAGGACACACCCGATTATGAAATCGACTAATAATCTCCCTTTGAAGGGCTTTACGCTGATCGAATTGCTGGTCGTGATAGCAATTATTGCCATCCTAGCAGCGATATTGTTCCCTGTGTTCGCTCAGGCTAGAGAAAAGGCCAGACAGGCTACATGCGTGTCAAATATGAAACAGATTGGTCTCGGAGTCCTGATGTATGCACAGGATTATGATGAGGCATTCCCTCTTGGCAGCTACGTTTTTGTCGGAATGACAGCTGCGGTGACCTGGCAGGATTTGACGGACCCATACATGAAGGCAGGCGCAGGATCGACCGGTGCAAACTTGGTAGGCCGAAGGGATGCCGGACTTTGGACATGCCCAAGCATCAGCACATCACAGCAGAATCTCCCATTCGCAAGCGGTGACCCTACTCCATTCCAGCGATTTACTGGCGATAAGTCAGCGTTCTTCTCAAAGTCGTTTAGCTACACTAATAACTCGAACCTTATGCCTACCATGCACAGAAGTGCACTCGATTTTGGGTGGTTTCCCAGCGGAATTCAGACGCTTGCCGGTATCAGTGCACCCGCGGATGTTGTCTTGGCTATGGAAGGTAGCGGCTATGTCGGAAATTCCGGCGGTGATGACGTCACTACTGCATGTTCAGCCGTCGAATCAGGCTTCCCAACTTTGTCCGGTCGCTTGATTGGCTGGGCCGATAATTACTGTGCAGCACGCTACCGACACAATAGTGGCTCGGTGTACGTTTTAGCCGATGGCCATGCAAAGTGGTTCAAAGGGCCTTCGCAGTCATGGCGCGCCCCGGGAACGATCGTCGCATGGAAACGCTCCCTTGCACCAAACGCCACTGCCGTCTTCCGCGAAGACTAAAGCAATCGATATTACTTAAAAGTACCCCCGAGAACATTGTCTCGCTTTTGTTCGTTTTGACCGCTTGCCATAACGTCACGATGAATCCAGAGCACTTTGCTTAAAACAGTTTCATGAAACACTGCCTTACAGACATTAATTTCAATGCCTTTGACGCACGCGAAGACTAACTTGATCGAAAAGCGCCCCCCGGAATTTGAGGGT
>CAIRTT010000020.1 GCA_903881535.1 uncultured Armatimonadota bacterium | reverse complement strand
GATCCACCGGCATGGAAAAATGCCCGGTCAATTCCAACATCGAATACCAATTCAGCACATTTATCCAGGGCCCAGCCCTTACCAATGGCCCCTAAGTCAATCAATCGTGAATAAGCTAAACGGGCCATAGGGGCGTCAGGATGGAACTCTATTGCATCTTCTTCGTTCACGATAGGAGAAGCGACTTGGCTGATCAGATGTTTGGTTACTGGATCGAGTACTTTTCCAGAAACACGCATCGTTTGCATGCCGTCAAATGGGGCGAATGCTCCAGCTGTCGTCGCATTTAATGAGTGACACAAGCGGAGCAATGCTACCGTGGGCCATCCAATGCGTATCCACTCTCCATTACCCGCGGCCATATTGAGACGCTGAATGTCTGAACCTTCCTGATAGGGGCTTATTGTAAGCTCGATTTCCGTGACCTCATTGGCACAGTCCTCTGCAATTCCTTGATACTTGCTTGCATCCGGTCCAGGAAAGAAAAATTCAAAGTTTGTTCGCATCGCCTGATGAGCATAGCGAAGCCCAGGTTCATCGAACATCAATCTGATGCTACCGCATGATAGAATCCGGCGCGTTGGACGTTACAATTGTCATCCCCGCATTCAATGAGGCAAACCGCCTTCCAAGAACGCTGATTGCCCTTACTTCATGGATTGCCGCACGTCCTGAGCACTTTGAAGTGATTGTGGTTGATGATGGCAGTACTGATGAAACATCGGCTATCGCAAACGACTATTCAACTATCCGCTTTAGTGCGCTCCCGTGTAATCAAGGCAAGGGCGCAGCTGTTCGCCATGGAATATTGTTGGCGACTGGTGATTTGATTCTCATGATGGATGCTGACTTGGCTACGCCGTTGTCGGAGTTTGACCTCCTAAAGCAATCGATCGCCTCTGGAGCGGATGTTGCTATCGGTAGCCGCCCGCTCCGGACATCAACACTCTCTGTCCGGCAGCCCATTCTTCGTGAACTCGCTGGAAGATTGTTCAACTTCATCGTTAGGACGGTTTCTGGACTACCTTTTCAAGATACCCAATGTGGCTTTAAACTCTGGAAGGCTGTTCCAGCCAAGGACTGCTTTACGCGGTGTATCATCGATGGTTTTGCATTTGATGTGGAATGTTTAGTTGTTGCAAAGGCACTCGGCTATTCAGTTAGTGAAGTCGGTGTCAAGTGGGCGCATCAACCCGGTGCTGCTGCCTTTGGAAATGCAACATCGTATTTCCGGCATGCAATCAGAATGATTGTAGATACAGTTGCGATTCGTTGGAATCACAAAGCAACCAAACGGGTATAAGAGTCTGTGACATTCGGTCCTGGAGCTGTACTCCTTTTACTTGCAGTGTGTATAGCTATATATGCACTCTTAATAGAACCTCTTCAATGTGAGCTGGTGCATGTAGATATTCCGGCACAAAGATTTCCGGATGGGCTGCGCATACTTTTTTTGACAGATATGCACCACCACCGGTGGGGGAAGCGTGAAGATGGATTCGTGCGCTGCCTCTCTACAAGTCCAGTAGACATCATTGTTTTTGGAGGTGACTTTCTTGGCAGCAACGCTGGGATAGCGACATCACTCCGCTTTGTCGCACTGGTCCGTGATAGATTTCCAAACACACCGATGTACGGAGTGTGCGGTAATGCTGAACACAAAATGCGGCCAAGTGTCCGAAAAGCGTTTTTGCAACAGCTCAGTGAAATTGGCATCGTTTTATTGAATAACGCAAATGTAAAATCTATCGTTCGTGATCGCGAGATCAATGTCGTTGGCACCGATGATCCATATTATGGGTTTCATGACCTTGACCTTGCATTTACCAATATTGATCCCGACTGTCCTACGTTACTCATCACACATTCGCCACAAGTAATCCGGACTTCTGTATTGTATAAACCCTCGCTGGTTCTGAGTGGCCATACACATGGAGGTCAGATTCGCTTACCCGGGATTGGTCCGATTCGTACACAGAACCCGCTTTCACGAAGGATTGCGATGGGCCTTTTCACGCCATCGGAGCTGTCGAAGATACTCAAAACCAAGGCCGACAGCAGCTGTTGGCTCTATGTATCACGCGGGATGGGACTTGCTTTTGTACCTCATCTGCGCTGGCTTGCACCGCGTTTGCTCTGCCGACCTGAGGTGACTCTCATTACAATCATCAAGTAATCCGGATGTACAACTACGCATTTTGGTATGAAAGCGCTGCAACAGATGCTGGGGGTATCCGCCCATCCGTACTTTCTACACGTGTTCGAATGGCAAGAAACATCTCGGGTTTATCCTTTCCAGGCCGGATGTCCGACGATCAATACCTGTCACTACGAGCATCGATTTTGCGTGTCCTGACAAGTTATTCGTTTCTTGAATGCTCGAACACGAGGGATGTCGGTATTTGTCCGGATGATTTTCTGATTGCAACAGATTCCATCCATGATGGCGTTTCGGTCTTTGGAATACCCGAATCTGGGCAGATTGTTGTCATTGGTGATGAAGACCACTTCAGAATCAGCACTGTGGCCCTGGGATTATCGCTTGAGGATACGGTTGCATCGACATTCAAGCTGGAACGATCTCTGGCAAATGATTTTCCTTTTGCGTTTGACAAAAACCGATTTGGTTTCCTGACAGCAAGTATGGCGAATGCCGGGTTGGCGATGCGGGTTAGTGTCTGGATGCACCTACCTGCCCTCGTACTAACGGGTAAGTGGACTGAAGTGGAACCTTTGCTGGTTTCCCTGGACATGAGTGTGCGTGGTATTTCGGGTGAAGCCAGTGATGTTACAGCGGGGATGGTTCAGCTGAGTAACCGCACATCTTATGGTCGTACAGCGAGTGAACTGGTGGCCAAATTGATGCGGGTTATCTCGTTGGTTGATGCGGCGGAGCGCGATGCCGTTTCAGAACTCCTTCGTGAACATCGTAGTAAAACAATCAACAATCTCAAGTGGATGAGCCTCTTCGAGCAACCATTTATCACGCGGGATGATTTTGTCCATGCGGTGAGCGCTGCATTATTGGCCGCTCGGCTTGGTTATAATGTGCGCTTTGACACTTCGTTGGCATTGAGAGTCTTAGTTGCAGGGTTTAAGTCTCGGCAGCAGGATGGCTTGGTTCAGATGCAGGTTGTTCG
>CAIRTT010000019.1 GCA_903881535.1 uncultured Armatimonadota bacterium | reverse complement strand
CTAATGTCAACATCGTCGATACCTGGAAAAGTACAATTTCAGACCATGTTCAAAGGTTTGCCAAATTATGGCAAGCTGCTAACAAGGATGCCAAATAACACAATAAATGTCAGAATCCTTAAGGCAAGAACGTTAAACAACACACCCGTCCAATTCACGAAAACTGGACGGGTGTTTCACTTCAACATACAGCCTCCCCCCTACAGCAGCCCGCGCTCTGTCATAAACGCTGCGAGGGTCTCAAGCTGAGGTTGTGTCAGGTCAACGAGTGGCAGGCGAACAGGACCCGCAGGCTTTCCAAGCAGACTCAGCGCAGCCTTGGTTGGTGCCGGGCTTGGCTGTGCGAAAATCATCCGCGTGATGCCAAGCGTTGGCAAGAATGCTTCCCTCGCACCTGCCGCATCCCCGTCAAACCACTTCGTACAAACATCCTTCATCTGCGGCGTGGCGACATGCGAAATCACCGAAATGATGCCACAGCCACCCACCGCAAGGTGCGGGAGGAGCGTACCGTCATCGCCTGAGTAGACATCGAAGGTGTCCGGCGTCCGCGAAACGATGTCAGCGACTTGCATCATGTTCCCGGATGCCTCTTTGGTCCCGATGACATTTTTTTGATCATTGGCGATGCGTTCGGTTGTGGCGGCATCGATGTTCGCAATCGTCCGTCCGGGCACGTTGTAGAGGAGAACGGGGATGGCTGCCGCATCGGCGATGGCGCGGAAGTGGCGATAAATGCCTTCCTGGCAGGGCTTATTGTAATACGGAGCGACGCTGAGGATACCCGCGACGCCTTTGGCAGCACTCGCCGCGGCAAGCTTTGCGATATGACGTGTGTCATTTCCACCCGCGCCAGCCACGACTTTATCGGCGCCGATGGCTTCGATAATGGCATCGAGGAGGTCGAGCTTCTCATCATCCGATGTCGTTGGCGACTCGCCCGTGGTCCCGTTGATAACAAGGGCATCGTTGCCTTCAGCCATCAGCCACTTAGCAAGGGTTTGCGCGCCGGCAAAGTCGATGGAGCCATCCAGGTTGAGTGGCGTCGCCATCGCCGTCAACAGGTTTCCAAAGCGGGCATTCGCACCGCGCAGTGTCGCACTCATTTCTTGCCTCCCAGCAATCCCCGCTCAATCAGGCACTCCGCTATCTGATAGCCATTAAGTGCAGCACCCTTTAGAATCTGGTCCCCGGAGAGGAACAGATCAATCGCATTTGGGCACGAAATGTCTTCTCGAATCCGGCCAACAAAGACTTCATCCCGGCCACTCGCATACAGAGGCATTGGAAACACATTTGCCTCACGGTCATCCACAACGACCACACCCGGGAAGGCGGCGAGTGCACTTTGAATCGCAGCCACCGATGGCCGCTCGCCCACAAACTCAATATTGACGCTTTCGGAGTGCGCGCGCGGGATGGGCACGCGAATACAGGTCGCGGTCACGGCAAGGGAATCATTTGAGAGGATTTTCCGCGTCTCCTTGACCATTTTCAGCTCTTCTTCGTTATAGCCGGTTTCATCGATGGCGGTGTTGTGGCTAAAGAGATTGAAGGCAATCGGGTGCGGGAAGATTTCGGGTTCTGGAGCATTCCCGGCGAGGATGGCTGCGGTTTGTGTCTCAAGCTCACGCATCGCGGCGGCACCGGCACCGGATGCTGCCTGGTAGGTGCTGACAACCACGCGGCGGATGGGGGCAAGCTTCAATAGAGGTGCGAGGACCATCACAAGCAGGATGGTCGAGCAGTTCGGGTTGGCGATGATGCCATTGTGATCGGTGAGGGCATCCGGGTTGACTTCCGGGACGACAAGTGGGACGGATGGGTCCATCCGGAAGGCGGATGAGTTATCAACGACGACGGCGCCTGCGGCGATGGCGGCGGCGGCATATTGCTTGGAGCGCGAGCCTCCGGCGCTGAAGAAGGCGATATCGATGTCTTTAAAGCTGGATTCGGTGAGCTCTTCTACGACGATGTCTTGGTCTTTGAAGCGGATGGTTGTGCCGGCGCTACGGCTGGATGCCAGGAGGCGTAGCTGACCAAGGGGGAAGTCTCGGGTTGCAAGGAGCTGAAGGAATTCGGCGCCTACTGCGCCGGTTGCGCCAACGAGGGCGACATTGTAAGCAGACATTGGTGCATTCTATCGAAACCGACTCCTTGGATGCCTTATCCGGACACCCTCACGGCATCCTTGCTGATGCAACTTACACAAATTAGCGCTTAGAGAGCCCATCCATAAACAGCACATCCAATGAACCGATGTACGTATCTTCAGAGCAATGTTTCGCCAACGCGCTACGGAAAGCCAGAAGAGCTCGCCCGTAGCGTGCCGCTGCACCCACCATTGGCACAAGAAACAAGTTGCAAATGCAACATCACGTAATTCCGGAAATTACCATCTAAATCGCTCATGCACACGTGGTTCATTACCATTTCCAACCTGATAAATCCTAGAAAACCGTTTTTTCAACGCGCTACGGAAAGACTATAGAGACTTTTCTCGGTGCACAAATGTGCACGCATTCACCGTTTCGCCGATATCAATCTCCCAAACGGCCGATAAGCGTGTCGCTCATCGACGATAAGGTCCCAGTGTGAAGGCGGTGGAAACAGCGCGGATGTGGCATCCGGACAGTGCGGTCGGGTACTCAAACATAGCATTGGTTAGTGGTTGGCAATGTCGCCAATCTGCTGCGTAAAACCCAGCAAATACCAGTACCCACACTTCGGGCAGCCGGGTTCTCCCGGAAATGTTTCCCTTCCTCAGCGCGGTTCATCGGCGATGGAAATATCAGTCCTTGGGAGTCAGCCACAGCGGAATAGTCCTGCAGTGGACACATGACCCGGGATTGCAACCTGATAGAGCTCAGCCGAAGGAGCCAGCCTCCCGGGACAATGGCGTCTCGGGAGGGAGGTAATAACAACTATGTTGTGGCGATGCGGGGAATCTCTCCTGCATCTGTGAGCAAGGAACAGTGATGGAGGCAACGATGGCATACCAGTTTAATGAAGAGGTCGGGATGAGCAGAGTAATGGACACTACGGCACCAGCGGGCCTGATTTGGCAACCTCAGGCACCCACCTTGGATGCCACAGCAAACAATCCATACGGCGACACCCTCGCTGCAATTGCAGCAATGCTTCGCTTTCACATGGTCGCCCTCATCTGGGGGATTGCTGTTGTGATGATCAATCTTGCTGCTCTGATTTGGTTTACAGGTGTGGTGATCGTTCAATCACTGGTCCACCCGCTTCGCTGGATAGTTACCAATATCCAGGCGGCTCCAACGACCATCGACTACACAGCAGACACTTGGACCACGCGGTGAAAGGAACCCCAAACGAAATGGAAGCCATCATCGGAATTGCCGCAACCAACGGCCCATCGACCACCGATAGCATCGAAATGCTGCGTGCACTCGCCATCCCCTGTGTTCGTTATCACCTCCTCCATGTCGTCTCTCCCTACCTTGTCGCCGGTTACCCCAATGACATCGTCAGTGGAAATGACTTCATGGCCTGGCAAGCGGACACCGAAGTGGAGAAGGCAAATGACTTTCTCCCAAAAGTCAAACAACATATTCAAGATTTAGGGGTGGATCCAAACTACATCAGCACCGATGTCACTATTGGTAATCCCAGATACGAGCTGGTCAGCCTCTCTGATAGCCGCGATGCGACACTGGTCTGCGTGGATGCCAACATCGCAAAGCCAATTGAACGCTTTGTCCTCGGCAGCACTGCTGCAACGGTCATAGCTGGTGCGAAAGCCAGCGTGCTTGTCAGCCACAAACGCACCCGTACCGGTGATCTCCGTATTGTGATCGGAGTTGACCACTCAAATTATTGCAATGCAGCCCTGCACAAATTCATCGGCTGGATGCCTAGGGGAATTGCACATATTGACCTAGTGACTGTCTTTAACCCGGATGATGCCAGAAGCATTAATATAGATGTCGACAGTTTCGACACACTTGGGGCTATCCGTGAACGCCTTCATGACCACCTCGCGCAGACGGAGTGCTTCATGAAGCAGCTGACACCGGATATACAATTACACGTAATGCAGGGACGGCCGGCGGCGACACTCCTCGATGCGGCAAACCGCTTTGATGCAGATTTGTTGGTGGTCTGCGCAAAGGGCCATGGATTGCTGGAGCGGATTACTCTCGGCTCAACAAGTTCAGAGGTGATCGACAACCCGACTACTTCTGTTCTAGTGCTCCGTAATGGCTGATGCGTTCTACCAGAAGGTCCCCGATTACCACAGCAAAATCATCTAACGTAATCACGACGGCTGATAGAACCCATGAAAAGCAGGTGGCTCTATACCATGCCCGCTTATAGGCAACCATGACAGATGTAACGTTGATTAACTTTCTTCGTTTATTCAGCAGGAATCACCGTGAACATGAACATCTTGATAGGGTATTACAGGTATCAATCAAGTAACATATTATCTGTGCGTCCTTTAGTAAAGTTGTTGGGTCGGGGAGAAGTCCACCTGGATGGCTCTCTGGCTGATATAAAGCTCACGCGCAAAATTTGGTTCGTGCTGGCGTTGCTTTCAGTTGCCCCAGATGCTGAAATGTTACGCTTGGAGCTGACGGAAAGTGCATGGCCGCTGAGTGATGAGCGTAGCCGTGATGTCCTCATGCACAAGTGGCGTAAGTCCGTTGTGGATGCCTTTTCCACGTTCGGTGTTCAGCCCGTTGTTGTCATTTCGGAACAGTTTGTCAAGCTCGACACAACCCTGATCACGATTGACTACCTGGAGTGTCTGCGTATTGGTAACACACTTCTATCCTCGCTAAGTGCAGCAGCGACACTCGAAGCTGCTCGTGAATTCGATGCACTGGCATCCGATCAGATTCTGCTTGCCGGGCATCCCGAGGCATTTGAAACTCAACGTACCGAATTCGATGCGCTTCGCTTTCAGTGTCTGGAACGTGGCTGGAAAGCCGCAATTGTCTGTGGCAATCATGAAGCGACGAACCACTTTGCGAACCGCCTCAGAAGCCTTGGCTTTACGGGTGACCTTCATATCGAAGCTGACACGGATGAATTTGTCATCCGTAGGGATTCTAAGCCGCGCAATTATTCTCAGGGAATCGCGGCCCTACTCCTGATCGGACTCTTCACTACGCCCATTGTTCTTGGTCGAATAAGTCAACCAAAGCCAGCTTCCAGAGCCACTGGAAGTCCGATTACAGACCAACCCCCAACCTATATTGGACGTTACATCCAATATGAATACAAACCCAAACCTAACGACCAAGTAACGCTATCTGAGGCGGTTGCAACTGTCCGACTACCCGATGGTGGAGCGATTACAACTGGAATCGTCCGCCTCAAGAACTTGGATCAGCAAATTCTGACGGTAAAGACATCACGTAACCGCAAGCTGAACTGGTCGACATTGACCCCAGCAACCAAAGGGGTTCAGTACTTCCCCGCTGATATTACAACCGACAAGTTTGGTAACATTTTTGTAGGAGCGCATGTCCAAATTCTTGACAAAGAGAAGCTGGGAAGACGCCCTGGTCGTTATTCGGCGGTATTGAAATACAAAGCCGATGGAGACCTTGTTACCACTGCGATAGAACGGCAACCAGAGAGTAAATCGACACATTTGATTCGGTCTTTAGGTAACTTGGAACCCGCTGGCCGAAGACCCACAGACCGAGCACCTGGTAGGTACATTGCACTTCTGAAATTTGATGCAAGGGGCAAGCTGCTCTCAAATGCCGTCTCCGGTCAACAGCAGGACAAAGTCATGGGAATCATCCGGGTCGTAAGTGACATGCAGGGTGGTGCTTGGCTGTTTACATCAGGGCAGAATGGAACCAAGAATATCCGCTTGAACACGATGCACCTGATGGCATCCGGTAAGTTCGATGACCGCTTCCCACTAACGGCTGACTTCACCGAATTCAACTCAGTGAGCCAGGGAGCCAGCGGTGAAAATTACATCACGTGCACAAAGTTCAACTTCAAGAAGGTCGGAAATGTAGCAGACTGGCAAGTACAACGTTACTCCAAAGCTGGCAAGCTCGAATGGACAACGGTCATCGATAGCCCGGCTAAAATCGATGACTATCGATGCGATGTCAAGATTGCAACCAATGGCGATGTCTTGGTATTTGGAGCATTAGCAACCCATACGCTGGATGGTGTAATCCGCAATTTGCCAACGGTCATGCGGCTTGATTCAGCGACGGGAAAAATTAAGAAAACGGATCAGACCCAAACGCACTTCCTAAATTCCCATGTCATGCTGACGCCATTACCTAGTTTCGATATGTACATCCTTGGTTGTTACGATCTTGCTGAACTAGGCTCGAACTCTGTATATTTCTATCGCTCACGCCCGTCAGATGACCTTTCATCAATCGCAATGGCAGTAGGACTGCCACGGAAACTGAAGACTCGGAGAATCGTTGGGATGTATTTCCGCGGAATATCAGGGTCCTTCAGCGCACTCATGCAACCGCTCGAAGGTCCTGGGCAAAAGCTTGCACTCATTTACGTCAATAAGTATGTCGGAACAGATATCACCACAGGAATACTGACCACTGACCAACAGGTCCACTACAACCAATCCGACAACAGTATCGTAGCGGGTCGCTTTGGCAACAACTTTACCGTCTTTGACTTCACAGGCCTCAAATAGCCCAAACATAGTAAGTGCCGTACAGGGTGAAACTGCACAGGGTGTGACAGGGCCACACCACCGATCAACAATCTTTGAAGAATCGGACAAAGGAAACATCTCTACGATGTCGCAACCAAGTCTTGACAAATACTCACACGAAGATTAGCAAAGGCCTTGTCAGCCTCCCTGAACGGAAGCCCATCCGCGCGGAACGAACCCGTAAACGTGACTCCATCGAGACACGACTCGGCAACCGCAGCACCAAAGACAAAGTTGGATTGAACTTCAACCAACAGTGTGTCGCCGCTGACGACATCGATAGGATTACTCAATGTAATCCATCGCCACACATGGTCGTTGTCGAAGGAGAACTCACTGGGAACTTGCAAGTCAACATCCGATGTAATTTGGGTTCCGTTTTTGTGGATCGATAGTTTCGTCTCGGTTCCCAACCCCGCAGTCAAACACCCAATACTCTCGATGCGATAGGAATAGTGAAACGTAAAAGCTGTCCGAAGGGGCGAAAAGTAGAGCGCATGGTCGGTTGGTGGCTGCAGAATAACCTGAACAGAACTGCGTTTGGGTGCAAAGCGCTGTGCAACAAGATTCTTCATCCGCTCAAGGTAAATTCGCTTCCAGCTTGTCATAGTTCCTCCGGCCACGTACACACCGGCTACTGTTAGCAGGGAGTGCATCAATCGCATCAGAGCATGCACCAGCAGGAATCGATTGGAAAATCCCTGCTAGTACACGCGGCCCTGAACGATCGTGATGAATGATATTGGTTCAGGGTGATGACGGAGCCAACCAGTGCAGCTTGATTGCGACCGGTTGTGC
Organism: uncultured Armatimonadota bacterium; assembly: GCA_903881535.1. Lineage (GTDB taxonomy): Bacteria > Armatimonadota > Armatimonadia > Armatimonadales > Armatimonadaceae > CAIRTT01. The sequence continues at coordinate 383 of CAIRTT010000019.1, read as the reverse complement.
GTCAACGTATTTACAATGGGTTAGATGCCTTTATTACGTCAAGCGGAATGGCGACTAAACTTTTCTAAACTTTCGTAAGCGCTCAAATTTAGAGATATTTATTAGCCATTTCCGTCGGCTAAATGTGGCATTTACTCCCGTGGTAAGGATGTTATGTAACCTTTCCCGCCGGCGTTCAACAAAGGCAGTTACCACCCCCTGGATGAGTGCTTTGGACACCGTAGACAAGGTGACTTTGTGAGCCAGAATTCGCATTGGAGGCGGACTTGTTGGCAGAAGACAAGTGAGCCATTGCAGCTCAGCAACCATTGCAGCGTTGTCTCACCATAAACAAATGGCTCGGACCAGAGTCGACCGTTCGAATGGTGATTTGCACTGGTTTG
>CAIRTT010000018.1 GCA_903881535.1 uncultured Armatimonadota bacterium | reverse complement strand
CCGATCGAAAGCCTGAAACCATCGCCCGCTTTGCCGCCGTCGCACACAACCACGTCACCGACTCCAAGGTTGTGTGGCAGTATAACGAAGCAAAGTCGGTTGTCACATCGCGCTACGCCATCACGACAAAGCCGATGCAAGGCACGGGCACAAAAACGCTTTATTGTCTGTTGCCACATCAGGCGCTGCGCTCCAAGGACACGCTCACCGGACAGACCTACCGCACCAGCCGCGGGGAGATACAGCTCGCCGAAGGCAACGGCTTCACGACTACAACGCCGTTTCAGGGAGTACTTCCGGTCATCCCCGATGTCGGCATCCCCGAACCCGCACGCCTGTCCCGTTTTGTAACGGATGAAGCAGCGACGTATAAATTCGACATCGCCGATACCTACTGGACCGGCAAGGCGCTCGGCAAGCTCGCGACACTCTCTGCCATCGCCGATGCCACCAACAACAAACCTGCCCAAAAGCAGGCTCTCGACAAGGTAAAGGCCCTACTCGAGGACTACTTCAACGCATCCGGGATGCCCAAAGGCATCTTCTACTACAACAAGCCATGGGGGACGCTGATCGGGTATCCGGCAAGCTTTGGGTCGGATGAAGCCTTAAACGACCATCATTTCCACTACGGCTACTTCATACGGGCCGCCGCCGAAGTCCTCCGACAGGATCCACAGTGGGGTTCCAAGGCTAAGTGGGGACCGATGGTAGAAATCCTCATCCGGGACTGCGCAAACCCAAGCCGCACCGACCCAATGTTTCCATTTTTGCGCAACTTTGACATTTATGAAGGCCACACCTGGGCGGATGGCAAAGGCGATTTCGCGGATGGAAACAACAATGAGTCCAGCAGCGAAGCGATGAATGCGTGGACGGGGCTGATTCTTTGGGGCGAGCTGACGGGGAATAAGGCCATCCGGGATGCTGGTATTTACCTTTATGTGACCGAAAAGGATGCCATCGACAGCTACTGGTTTGGCATCCACAAAAACTACCCCGATGCCTTTACGCCGCAGTACGCCAGCATGGTTTGGGGGGCAAAAGCCGTGTACGCGACGTGGTTCTCAGGCGATCCCATCCATATGCACGGCATCAATATCCTGCCACTGCAGAGTGGGAGTCTGTATCTCGGGACGCACGGAACGGCGATTAAGCCATTTGTAAATGTCCTTGAACGCGAGCGCATTGCCTTCGATAAAAAGGATGCCAAGCGGGATCAAAGCCTGCCGCCACGCATCGGAAAGCAGCTCGGCGGCTGGGCGGATGTCATCCAAATGTACCAAGTCCTCGCCGACCCGGCGGGCGCATTTGCAGCATCCGATTTTGACAAACAGGAAATCGAAGCGGGTAACTCGCGGGCGAATTACTACCAGTGGATGCAGACCATTAACAAATTGGGGCGAGTCGATTCAGCTGTCACGGCAGATATTCCGACCTATGCAGTCTTTAAAAATGACGGCAAGCGGACCTACATCGCCTTCAATGGCGGCGCGAAGGCGCGGGTTGTTCGCTTCTCCGATGGCGTTAAAGTCACCATCGGACCGCGTAAAACGGTTGTCTACAGCCGTTAGTCGGCTCTGTTCCTGACACCTGTCAGAAGGATTTTATTGATGATGTTCCAATCGACCAAGCCGCAAACGACAACAAAGCCCAAGCCTGACGGAAAGCTGCAGACCGGCAGACAAGCCATCAGCGCCTGGCCGCAGTTCCGCGGTCCGGGGAGCAGTGGCATTGGCATTTCCCCGCTGCAACCGACGGAGTGGTCTGCCACCAAAAATGTGCTCTGGAAGACGACGCTTCCCGGACGCAGCTGGAGCTCACCAATCGCACTTGGGGAACGCCTCTATGTAACCTGCGTCATCCGCGAAGGGGAGGCCGAGAAGCCACGCAAAGGCCTCTACTTCGGAGGTGAGCGGCCATCGGTACCGACGGACCGCCATTTGTTTAAGCTTCTTTGCATCCACATCAACACAGGCAAGCTCATCTGGGAAACCACGCTGCACGCCGGCGCGCCGCGGACCAGCATTCACCTCAAGAACTCCTACGGCGCCGAGACGCCCTGCACGGATGGCACACGTATCTACTGCACATTTGGTGGACTTGGGGTGTTCGCACTCTCGATGGATGGCAAAAAGCTCTGGTCGCGTGAGCTTGACCCGGCAAAAACACGCTATGGCTGGGGGTATGCGAGCAGCCCTGTGGTCCACGATGGCCGTGTTTACATGGTGAATGACAATGATGACCGTGCGGAGTTCATTTCTCTGGATGCACGGACGGGCAAGGACATTTTTCGAATTCCGCGGGATGAAAAGTCGAACTGGGCGACGCCATTTGTGTGGACACAGGGTGGCCGGACCGAAATCGTGACCTGCGGCACCAATGCCGTGCGCTCCTACGACACGAATGGCAAGGTTTTGTGGACGTTGCGTGGGATGTCGACGATTGTCATCCCGACACCGCTGACCGGTAGCGGCTTGCTGTTTATTACGAGCGGCTATGTCGGGGATGCTTTCCGTCCGCTGTATGCCATCCGCCCGGGTGCGATGGGGGATATCTCTCTTGAGAGCGGGGCATCCAGTAATAAGTCCATCGCGTGGTCCTACCCGGCAGCGGGTCCCTACAACCCAAGCCCACTCTACTACGATGGCCGTATCTATGTCCTCTATGACCGTGGACTGCTCAGCTGCTACGATGCTCTGACCGGCAAAATTATCTACGACAAACAGCGTCTCCCGGAAGGCTTTGCGTTTACAACCAGCCCCTGGGCTGCCGCCGGGCATGTGTTCTGCCTGAATGAAGATGGCATCTGCTACGTCATCAAAGCCGGAGACAAGTTTGAGCTCATACGCCAGAACCGCCTGACTGAGGATGACATGTGCATGGCATCCCCAGCGCTTATTGGGAACAAGCTGGTGATCCGGACATCCGAGGGGATTTACTGCATCCAAGGATCAAAGTGATGACCTCTAGGTCATCGGTATAATCGGCACATGCGATACCAATACCCTGAAGCAAAAATGCTCACCGATGTGCAGTGGCTGGCCGATCCGCGTAATGCGGAAAAGGTTCGGATTGTCGATATGCGCTCCGCGGATGCCTACAAAGCTGGGCATATTCCGGGTGCTGTCCTCCTCGATGCTGGTGCGCTGCGGAACTCTGAGGAGCGGTTTACCTACCTCCCGCGCCCGGATGCGTTTGCGAAGACGATGGAAGCGGCTGGCATCGGAAACGACACGCATGTGGTCGCGTACTGTGATGAGGGTGGACGTCACGCTGCGCGGATTTGGTATCTGCTAAACGCATTCGGCCACAAAAAAGTGACCTTGCTCAATGGCGGCTGGGCGACCTGGCAGGCGATGAAGCTTCCGGTGACCATCGATGTACCTAAAGTCGAAGGATCACGCTTCCGGACCCGCGAAGTAAAGGATATGACGTGTCCGCTCCCAATGCTCACACAGCGCAAGTCAAATGTCATCGTCCTCGATACCCGAACCACCGCTGAGTACACCGGTGCGACACCGGGTGGTGGGTCGAAGAAGGCCGGGCGTGTTCCCGGTGCAGTCCATGTGGACTGGAAGGAAAATGTGCAGCTTCCCGGCTACACATTCAAGCCTGCATCCGAGCTGATGAAGATTTACGCGGACAAGGGTGTTACCCCGGACAAGGAAATCGTAACCTACTGCGCAAGCGGCGGACGAGCATCCCAGTCCCTGTTTACCCTCAAGCTGCTCGGTTACAAGAAAGTGCGTGTGTACTACGGATCCTGGCAGGACTATAGCAGCCTCCCGGATGTCCCTGTAGAGAAAGGTTAAGCCATGGAACTGATTCCTGAGTTCAAAGATATGCCTGGCTTCCATGTGTATGGCTACACATGGGTCGGCAGCGACAATTCCGAAATTCCTGCTCTTTGGAAGCAAATGGGCGAGCGCTTTGCTCCGATCTTAGGGGGAGGCTTCCCTGACCATTGCTATGGCATCGGGTCTGATTTTCAGCCGGATGGTGTGTTTACGTACACGATTGCCATCGATTACAAAGAGGGGATGCTTGTCCCGGATGGCTTTCTCATCCATGACATTCAGCCGGCGCACTATGCGGTCTTCACGGTCCCGATGGACGCGATTGGGCCATCCGTAGGCTACATCTATGGAGAGTGGCTGCCAGCGAGTGGATTGAAGCATCGTGGCACACCAGATGTTGAGATTTGTGAAATAACATCCCATGCGACCAATTCGATGCAAATCCTTGTTCCTGTGGAGCCCGTAGCTTAGGAAGCGTGATGCTCTGTGGTGAACAGGGTGCCATGGAGTTATCCCGCGAGCTGTTCATCGATGCCCACCTGGTGCGTAAAGCAAAGGGTGTTCGCCTCGTCTGTCACTCCCCCGTTTCACGGGGGAGTGTCTTTGTCTTTGACAAGCCTTGGGAGGGACCGTTTTGCAACTACGCAACGGTCATCCAGACTAGCGCTAACTATCGCCTTTACTACCGCGGTCTCCCGGTGCCAAAGCACAACACAGGGGATGAATCTCTGTGTGTGGCAGAATCTTATGATGGCCAGCACTTCACCCGATTAAGTATCAATAAGTATCGACAGGGTGGTACAAGTCTAAATAATGTCATCATCCCGCAGAGTCAATGTGGCACCCACAGCATGGGAATCATGTTTGATAATCGGCGGGGAGTGGCGGCAGGTGAGCGGTGGAAAGGCATCGGCGTCGAGCAGCTTCCAAATGAAAATGACAACCATCTGGTCGCATTCACCAGCCCAAATGGCATCGATTGGAACCGCGTAACGACCGGCCCAACCATCACCAATGACACCGGCCACTTTGCCTTTGACAGCCAAAATGTCCCACTTTGGTCGGAAGCCGAGCAAAAGTACATCGTGTATGGACGCACCTGGCAGCGTGGAACGCGGTGGATCAGCCGCTGGGAAAGCTCTGACTTTCGGACGTGGTCTAAATCTAAATTCCTGACGTTTTCGGGTCCCGACGACCGCCCGCTTCCGGATACGCACTACTACATCAACCAGTTTTCGCCGTACTTCCGCGCCCCGCACATCCTCCTTGGCACCGCGGCCCGCTTCTTCCCGGGGCGGCAGGTTTTGTCCCCAGCTGATGCCAAAGCGGTCGGCATTCACCCGGATTACTTTAAGGACACATCGGATGCCGTGTTGCTCACAACCCGCGGCGGCACGGACATCCACCGTGATCTTGAGGGTACTCTCCTCCGCCCGGGAATCGGTGCTTCCAACTGGGTCTCGCGGGCCAACTATCCGGCGTGTGGGATTGTCCAGACGGGACCGGATGCGATGTCGATGTACATCTGCCGGGCAACGGGGACGCCAAGCGCATTTATTGAGCGGATGGAATGGCCGCTGGACAGGATTGGCTCTGTTTCGGCGAGTGGCAGCGGTGTTTTTGAGACGCCACCACTTGTGCTGAGCGGGCGTGACTTGGCCATCAATTTTGCGACCAGCGCGGGTGGTGAGGTGGTGGTGGAGGTCCTTGGTACGGATGGCCGCGTCCTGCCTGGATATGGCAAAACAGATGCCATTCCGCTAATCGGCGACTTCCTCACCAGGCGCGTTTCATTCAAGCGAAATGCGACGAAGGCACTTGGCAACCGTCCGGTTGTCCTCCGTTTTAGCTTGGTCGAAGCGGATCTGTTTGCGATGGAAGGGGTTTGAGATGAGTACGACGACAATGGGTGCTGCTACGGAGACAGCGATTCCCAAACCGACATCCAACCGGTTGACATCCATTGATACCTACCGCGGCTTTGTGATGCTCTTGATGCTCGGCGAGGTCCTCAAGTGGGAGGACATTGCGGAGAAAGTCCCCGGGAATGCATTCCTTGAGTTCATGGCGTTTCACCAAAGCCATGTTTCGTGGCAGGGATGTTCGCTGCACGACATGATCCAGCCGAGCTTTACGTTTCTGGTGGGTGTGGCGATGCCCTTTTCGCTTGCATCCCGTGCCAGCCAGGGGCAAACCCCACTCAAACGGGCACTCCATGCCATCGGGCGTGCGCTGACATTGGTGCTGCTAGGAGTCGTGTTACGCTCGCTTGGAAAGAACCAGACCTACTGGACATTTGAGGACACGCTTTCACAAATCGGGCTTGGGTATGCGTTTCTCTACGCTATTGCACTCCTAAAGCGACACTGGCAGTGGGCGGCCCTTGCTGTCATCTTGTTTGGCTACTGGCTGGCATTTGCGCTCACGCCGTTGCCGCCGGCTGGCTTTGACCCGGCTACGGTTGGTGTCAAGCCAGAGTGGGACCATCATGTGACGGGTTTTGCTGCGCACTGGGATAAGAACACCAACCTTGCGATGCAGGTTGAGATTTGGCTCCGGAATACGCTTCCGCATGAGGAAGCCTTCCGCTTCAATGGCGGCGGCTATGCGGCGCTCAGCTTTATTCCAACATTGGGCACGATGATTCTCGGGTTGTTTGCTGGAAATGTCCTGCGTGACAGTGCTCAAACTGACCGGCAAAAAACGGTCTGGCTATTGATAGCGGGCGGCATTGGCATTGCCATCGGTGCGGCTCTGGATCAGCTTGGTATCTGCCCAGTGGTCAAGCGCATCTGGACGCCGACCTGGGTGCTGTTCAGCGGTGGGATCTGTCTTTGGTTTTTGGCTGCGTTCCGCTATGTTGTCGATATCAAAGGATTTGCCAAACCTGCATTTCCACTGGTCGTTATTGGGGTGAACTCCATCGCCGCATACGTGATGTCTTGGTTCTTTACGAGCATGATTGAGGATGCGCTTTATCGCCACTTTGGCAAGTCACCCTTTGAGATCTTTGGGCATGCGTATGAGACCTTGCTGCATGGCGGCGCGACGCTTGTGATTGTGTGGGGGATTCTGTACTGGATGCAGAAGAACAAAATCTTCCTGAGGATTTAGGAATATTTCTGACCGTGCGCATGGGCGGTCTACTGGCGGCTCATCCCGATGGCAAGCGAATAAACCTCCTGACATACATAACACACCAAGGGTTAGATTTGCTGGAGGTAGGTTATTTCAAGCGACGATGTGTCGCTGGTGTAACAGCGATGCCAAGCATAATTGCGGTGTAAACCACTCAATATACTTGATGCACCAATGTGCGCGTAATAGGGTCATAGTGGGTCTAAATACTGGTATTTCTACGGGTTTGTCCACGTAAGATTACTAGTACTTTATTATGAAATAACTTCTACGTACTGCGTTGATTGGTACGGATGTAAGCATTTTGGAGCAAAAAATTATGACTGTTACTCAGGTTCGAATGTCAGCCCTGCTTGGTATATCCATGATGATTGCCGGTGTGATGATGCCCGCAATAGCGAAAGCAAACGCTGCTGTTGAGCCAGCGGTGTTGGCGCCAGTTCCGACTGGTTTGCAGTCGTTGTCCACATCCGTCGCGACCGTTGCAGGAACGACGACGCTCACCGGGACTGTAACGTTGACGGGACAAGCTCCTGTAGGTGGCACTGCTGTTGCACTCAAGGGTTCGTATAAGTCTGAGTCGTTTCCAGCGGGTGTGATTGTCCCTGCGGGCAGCACCACTGCTACCTTCACGATTTCGAGCACCGGCGTTGCTGCATCGCACTTGATCACACTGAAAGCCACGCACAACGGCATCAGCAAGATGACGACATACACGCGTACTCCATAGACTATCCCTACATCAGGACTTTACCTTTGCCATCCGCTCTGCGGGTGGTAAAGGTTTTTTGTTGTTTGAGGAGCAACGACCAACTTAGAGCGCAGTCTAAAGACAATCTGCAACAATGCAGATTGGTGACTTGGTTCGTTTAAGAAACATTCGAAAGTAGCCACTCACCGAGATTGCAGGATGTTTCACCATTCCATATAACGGTAACCGACACGGCGGGATTAGGCGGAATGACCTACTGATGGTTTGGATTAGTCAGGCTCATGACGGCGTCGTAAGGCACAATACGATTTGACAGATTTGAATATCGTAAACATCTCATACGAAAATAGCCACTCACCGCGATTGCAAAATGTTTCACCATTCCATATAACGGTAATACACGCAGTGGGAACAGACGCCTGCACGTTTTGTTGGTAATTTGCTGTGTATTACGAATAGTCTTTTTGAATTGTGAGAACGTAACGATGGCAGCCAAGTCCTATATCCCGGTGAAACGCCTGTCCAAGTCTGTTGGACATATCGCCAATGCACCCGATGGAACTCTCTGGTTCACATCACCTAAATCTGTGTTGACACAGATCGACCAACGTGGAAATGTTCTCAGCGAGCTGCCTATCAAAGGCTTCAAGGCATCCGCAATCGCTATCGATTCCAACTACACTTTCTGGCTCGCTGACCAGTTTCGTTTTGGCCGCTTTAAACGTAATGGCAAACAGGAGCTGATTTCTGGGGGCAAAGGCATTCGCAAAGGCCAGTTCAACATCATCACCAAAATCGACATGCTTGCCGATAACACTCTGATTGTTGCTGATATGTACACGCACCGTATCCAGCACTTCGATACAAATGGCCGCTTTATCAATCAATGGGGCGGCTATGGCATCCGGGGAGAAGGCAAGTTCAACTACATTGGCGGCGTGACGGTCACCGAAAATGACCACGTCTTCACCATCGAAAATGCCATCCCCAACAAATGCGAACGCGTCCAGCACTTCGATCAATCAGGCAAATTCGTGCAGCAATGGGGTAAAGAAGGCACTGGGAACGGCGAGTTTACAAGTCCATGTGGCATCTTCAATGACCGTAAAGGCTCGCTCTTCGTCTGTGATTCCTATCGTCTGCAGCAGTTTGACTATGCGGGCAAGCACATTCAGAACATCCCGTATCCGAAGATGTCAAAGTGGAACTGGGCTCACGGCGGCGCAGTCTCAGAAAACGGAACGCTATTCGTTTGTCATAGCCAGCTTGGCCTGTGGATGTACAAGACGTCGTAGGTTTTCTTTCTCTTCTGCTAACGAAAACCCGGCCAAAGAATGAGTGGAACTGGGCACACGGCGGGGCCGTCTCCGACAACGGAACGCTATTCGTTTGCCATAGCCAGCTTGGTCTGTGGATGTACAAGACGAAGTAGGGATTTTTCTATTTTCTTGTTGTGAGGCACATCCAGAACAAGACAAGTGGAACGGGGCTCACGGCGGGGCCGTATCCGACAACGGAACGCTATTCGTTTGTCATAGCCAGCTTGGTCTGTGGATGTACAAGACGTCGTAAGTTTTTTTTCTTTTCTGCTAACGAAAACCCGGCCAAAGAATGAGTGGAACTGGGCACACGGCGGGGCCGTCTCCGACAACGGAACGCTATTCGTTTGCCAGAGCCAGCTTGGTCCAGTACCTGGCGATTCTACACAAACATACGCATGGACCAATCACACCATCCACAAAATCACATCGAGAGTGCCCCCGTGATACATTCCATGCACAATGCTTCACGTCATCACCGGATGTGACCAACCAAACATCCCGCTAACAACAGACTCTCTCCGAGAGGCTCTCTCGCGCTTGGACACCGTTCTTTGGCTGGATGTCACTGCCGCAGATCACCACGACTGGGACATCCTGCAAGCCACCTTTGGCTTCCACCCGCTCGCCATCGAGGATGCCAAAAAGCAAAATCAACGCCCAAAGGTCGATCAATATCCCGACTACCTCTTTGTGTCCATCCCAACCGTAGATGCCACATCCCCACCGGGCGAGCTCGATACGATTGAGCTAGACATCTTTCTGGGAAGCAACTACATCGTCACCATCAGTGACCGATCACTCCCAGTCCTTCAGGAAATTGCACAGCAATGTTCCAGCGCTCACCAACACCCGGTGAGCGCCGCTACCTTGCTCTATACAATCCTCGACACCATCGTGGATGACTATTTCCCCGCAATGGACACGCTTGACACTGCCATCGATGTTCTTGAAGCCCGCGCGTTCAGCCCGGGAGACCCTGTCCCTATCTCTGAAACAGTCAAAATCAAGCGGGATCTCATCGTGCTGCGGCGCGCTCTGGCCCCGATGCGCGATGTCATCAACCACATCCTTCGCACCTCAGATACGCTGCTCATCCCCGCAAGCCTGATGCCGTATTTCCACGATGTCTACGACCACACACTCCGCCTCGTCGAGACCATCGACCTCCACCGGGATCTGCTCACTGGCGTCGTTGACATCATCCTCGCACAGACCAGCAACCAGCTAAACCAAGTCATGAAAACCATGACCGCCATCTCGACCATTCTCATGGGATGTGCGCTGATCGCAGGCATCTACGGGATGAACTTCAAGCACATGCCGGAGCTCGAATGGCCACTTGGTTACGCATTCTGCATCGGGCTGATGCTGACCGCGACCACCGGGCTGGTTTGGTACTTCAAACGCCTCCGCTGGCTGTAACCTTTAGAACCGGGTGAGGTGTGGATAGCGGGTCTCTGCGTGTCGCAACGCTTCCGCCTGCCCGGGAGACAGACCTTCCGCTGTATCTAAACACCACGTCCCAGCCATGAGGCCTTGGCGCATCAGGACGTCGTGAATACCCGCGATGCAACCCGCAAAGCCATTGTCCGCATCAAACAACACGCGGTTCAGCTCCGTGACCGCTGCCGCATCCGCGAGGATGCTAGCATCCACAGCACCCGTATCCACCGCTGCACGGCAACGCTTCCAAACATCCACCGCGCTCCGTGTCCACACACTCCAGTGACCAAGCAGGCCACCGCAAAAGCGCAATGTTACATCCCCAACGACAAAGGGAGTAATCAAATCGTGGATGATGGCGTCATCGTTTCCCGTGTACAACGCGATATCGCTTCTACCGCTCTCAACAAGTGCGAAAATGACATCAAGTGTCTGATACCGGTTGAACGGCGCAACCTTTACCGCAACAACATTTTCGATTTGAAAGAACATCCGCCAAAAGCCACGCGATAACACACGCCCACCCACCGCCGGCTGGAGGTAAAACCCGATCACTGGGATGACATCCGCCACGGCCCGGCAGTGCTCCAGAAGCGCACTTTCCGTCCACACAGCAAGCCCGCCAAGGCTGAGGAGAACCGCATCGTAGCCGAGCAGCTTCGCCGTTTCTGCTTCTGCAAGTGCCTGGCTGGTCGGACCGCAAACACCAGCAATCTTCAAGATGTCTGAAGAACGCATCGTGTCTGCAGCCAGTGCCAGCACTGGTTCGTACAACCCAATTTCCGGCTTTCGGATGGCAAACTGCGTTGTGTGCACACCCACCGCAATTCCGTGGACTCCAGCGGAAAGGTAGTAGTCGGTTAGACCCCGCTGCGCGGTTTCATCGAGGCGCCGCTCCACTGTTAATGCAAGTGGGTGCGCGGGAATCACGCCGCCATCGAGTAGGCGGGCTCGAAGCCTAGAAACGTCCATCCCGCACCTCAAATTTCGTAAGCTTCCCGCTAATCGGACCGCCGCTTTTCGCCCATGCGGCAACCTGCAGCATCATTTCGTAGAGCGAAACACGCGGGTAACCAAACAGCGCATGCGTTTCGGCTCCGTTCGAGAGGAGGCTGGTTTCTGCCGGAAAACCTTTGACAGTTACGGGTACTTCAAAGAGCGTACCAAACCACAGCGCAAGCTCGCGAATCCCGATAGTCTCCGGGCCGGCAAGGTTCAAAATACGCGGCGGATTATCTGCCAATGCAAGCGACTGCAGTGTCCACGCACACGCATCCCCTTGAAAGAGGACATTCACCGCTCCCATCGAGATATCAACGGATTCACGCTTCATTACCTTGCGGGCGATGTCGGTCAGGACACCATAGCGTAGCTCATTTGCATAGTTCAGGCGGAGGATGCTGGATTTTGTACCCCGCTTGGCTGCCGCATCGGCAAACGCCTGCTCTCGTGCGACACAGCTCTCAGCGTAGTGGCCGACCGGACCCAGAGGCTCCCCAGGGAGCGGACCACCCGTAACCGGCTCGCTGAATGGGTAAACATTTCCGGTTGACAGCACGGCGAAGCGACTATTGGGAAAACGCTCTGCCACCTTTGCCGGAAGGACAGCATTCATCTGCCAGGTTTGTTTCTTATCGTGCTGGCTGCCGAATTTTTGGCCCGCGAGGTAAACGATGTTTTGGGCATCCGGGATGGATGTAAGCGCGGATGTATCGAGCAGGTCAGCGGCGATAGTCTCGCAGCCCATTTCATCAAACACCGCACGCGTCGATGCATCCCCAAAGCGGCTAACTGCAATAACGCGCAGCGGGTATCCACCGGCTGCCGCCGCGCGCAAGGCCATCCGGCACAGGGTGGGGCCCATCTTGCCGCCGGCTCCAAGGACCAGAAGCGTTCCACCGACTTTGGAAAGGCACTCGATTACCCCAGCCGATGGCTCCGATTGAAATGCATCATAGTCTGCGAGATCCGCAAAGCGCTCCGGGGCGGGCAAGCGTTACTGCCCTTGCTTCCGGATGATGCGCTTGAGGACTGCGGAGACGGCATCGGCCTGCCGGCGCATCCCGAGGTCATTCGGATGCACGCCATCCACGGTGCCTTCGTTATCGGTGCCCAGCAGCTTTTCGCCGTTTACAAATGCGAGCTTACGCGAGCGGAGCTCAGGAAGCGCGAGCACCGCATCACGTTGCCAGGTATTGCGATCTGCGTAGCGGTCACGTCCGCCATCCGTGTCGAGATCGACAAACACAAGTGGCGTCTTTGGATGCGCGGTGCTCAGCAGGACTGCCGTTCGTGCAACGCGCATTTTGAGCTCCGCTTCAGAGAAGCTGCCCATATTGCGCAGACAATCGATCACAAACACCGCAGGTGTCAACTGCCCGATAAGCTCAACGACTTCCGTTTCCATCCGTCCAGCGCCGGAGAACCCGAAGTTGATGACACTCCTGCTCAAATCACGCCCAACCATGCTTGGCCACGCGTTCCCCGGCCGGGATGCGCAGCCACCCTGAACGATGCTCGTGCCATAAACAACAATCGCATTTTCTTCCCGGTGGGCGGGGATTGGCTCAAGCGGCATCCCTTCGTTCCCGGTAAGCTCGAGCTTCGAAACGCCATTGTAGAGCGGGAGGTAGACCCGGAAACGTCGCTTGCCGCCGCCAAGTGGGGGAAGGATGACACGCCCTTCACTTTGCAGACCACTTGGGCGGACATTTGCGACAAATGTCCAACCGCGGCGAGGGTCGTAGATATAGACATCGAGGCCGCTCACGCCCGTCGCAGGCATATGCGGCATCGCGAGGCTGTCAGAGCGCAGCGTCCAGCGTAGGGAGAGAACGGTTGCGTGCGTTTGGAAGTCGCAGTGAATTCCAGCGGAGTGGCGGCTCAGATCCCAGACGCTTTCGGGGACACGACCTTTTGCGATGTTCGGGAGGCGGGTAAAGGGTTCGGCGGATGGCCAGCCCTGACCACCCATCGTGAGTGTCTGGGCATCGACCCATGCGAGTGCACGTTGCATCAGTTACTATTTCTCCAGCTGCAGGATATGAAATCCGCTCTTACCCGGGCAGAGGATGACATCCCCGAGACCATTGACATTCGTAACGGT
>CAIRTT010000017.1 GCA_903881535.1 uncultured Armatimonadota bacterium | reverse complement strand
TCATAACGCAAATGTCAACAAATGACCCATGGGAACGCCGTGAACGGGAACGTGAGCGCTGGCGATCGAAATCTGCCCGCAGTGCTGGTACGCCTTCTGTCCTGATTCCAAGATTTTCCAGTAGGGTTCTTTGGATATGTTCATTGGTCGCCATTCATTTGATTGGCGATATCCCAGCTGTTAGCCAGACGCTTCGCACCACTACGCTTTGCCTGGGGTTTGTTGGCTGGGTTACCTTTCTTGGCTTTAACTGGCCGACCGCTTCGCGCAATCGTACGGTATCCGTTGCTGTGCTTGCTGCTTTGGGGTGCCTCCTTGGCTGGGTTACTTTCCGATCATTTGGCACGGGTTTTCCGATGCAGGCCTTCGGTGGTTGGCTTCGCTGGATGTCCGCTGGGGCAGCCTTGTGCGCAGGGCTTTTTTGTTCTGGAACCCGCTCTGAGCGTATGATGGTTCTCAATGGTGTAGGTGGTATCGCCCTATTTATCGCGGGAATTGACTTGTCCAGATATGGAGTTTCTGGGGATACGCTACGCGGCACGGCGTTTCATGCAAGCTCGCTAAGCCTTTTTGGCACCCATGAAGCCATTGGAACCCTTTTGGGCTTCCTCCTGCCCGTTTCCGTTGCGTTTGCAGTGCATCGTGGAGCATCCGGGGTACAGAAAACCCTAGCAGTCGGTGCTACCCTGGTAATCGCCCTTGCTTGGGCATTTGCACGGTGCCGAGCCGGTTGGATGGGGGGAATCTCTGGGTGTGTCGTGATCGGTGCCCTTGCCGCATTATCAGGCCGAAGGCATGGTGTTATCAGTGACCAACCGATGCTTCAGCGCATCATCGGAAGTGTCTGGCTTTGGCTCATTGCTGGTGGAGGGATTGTTCTATCAAGCAGTGGACTCTGGAACTCATTGACATCTCGCGCCGGTGGGATGGTCGCCTGGTGGGAGCTTGGTTCCGTTGCTGCGAGGTCATCGTTGTGGACGGCAGCGTATCGGATGATTACAGACTTTCCAGTAACTGGCTGGGGTACGGCAGGATATCTTACAAGGCAAGGGTTATACAGCCACCAAGGTGAGGCTCCGTGGCAGGTCAAGCTGACCGGTGGGACGCTGGCTAACAACGCACACTCGTTTCCATTGCAGTTCACGGTCGACTTCGGTATTCCCGCGTTTCTATTGTTGCTGTTGTTTCTGGCCTGGCTTTGGGGTACGGCTGCCAAGCGGGCACTGATGCTGCATCCGGATGCTACGGTTATGTCTCGTGCGGCCTGCGGGCTCCTCGCCGCTGTTTGTGTTTCTGCGTTGGCCTCCCCTGCGTATGAACTCAGCAGCGTGCTCATTTGGGTTTCGGTGCTTGGGGGAACGTTGTTAGGCGCCGATGATAGCGGAGAGGCACCCAGACAGACGTATGTATCGGCAGGGATTGTATTTCTCCTGATGTCTGTTCCTGCTATTGTCATCTTCCCGTTGTTACGGCCTAAGTCAATGCCCCACAGTCTTTCACTGGCTATTCTCAAACATCCCAAGGGAGTTGGTGATGTTGCGGCGGTCAAAGCCTCGTCGACGTCGTCTGG
>CAIRTT010000016.1 GCA_903881535.1 uncultured Armatimonadota bacterium | reverse complement strand
GCGTAAAAAAACAGCCCCGCGTGCGCGGGGCTTTCGAATGTCCAATCTCACAAGAACTTATGCGATAACTTCCTTGATTGTATTGGTATGTTCCACGCCAACCAGCTTTTGGTTGAGTCCTCCGTAGAAGAAGGACAGTCTGTTAGGATCGAAACCAAGTTGATTGAGCATTGTCGCGTGGAGATGCTTGACCTGATACGGATTTTCAACTGCTTTGCTACCAAGCTCATCGGTCTGGCCAACGGAAATACCACCCTTGACACCACCACCGGCCATCCACATCGTGAAGCCATACGCATTATGGTCACGCCCGGTGCCGCGCTCATATTCAGCGACAGGTTGACGACCAAACTCACCACCCCAGACAATCAACGTTGAGTCTAGTAATCCCCGTTGTTTGAGGTCCTCAAGGAGTCCAGCAATCGGTTTATCTGTCTCACCCGCATGGAGGGTATGGTTATCAAAAAGGTCACCGTGGGCATCCCAGTTCGCATCGTTGTGATTGCCACCAGAATAGATCTGGATGAACCGTACACCACGCTCCACAAGGCGCCGTGCCATCAGGCACTGTCGACCAAAGGCTGCACTGCGCGGATTATCCAAGCCGTAGAGCTTTTGGATATGCTCAGGTTCCTTGCTCAGGTCTGTTGCTTCTGGGGCACTCGACTGCATTTTGTATGCCAGCTCATACGATGCAATGCGTGCTTTCAGATTGGAGTTATCTCCGCGAAGAATCTCATGCTCATCGTTGTACTGACGCAGTGTGTCCAACATTTGGCGCTGTGAATCGGCGGCAACGGACGCGGGTCGCTTGAGGTCAAGAATTGGGTTGTTGGTCGCAGCGATAACTGTTGCCTGATACGTTGCTGGCATATAACCGGCTGACCAGTTCTTAGGGCCGGAAATTGGGCCGCCACGGGGATCAAGCATCACAACAAACCCGGGTAGGTTTTCATTGACCGTACCTAGACCGTAGTTTATCCACGAGCCCATACAAGGTGATCCACTTAGAATCTTGCCACTGTTCATTTGCAGCATCGCTGAGCCATGAATCGGTGAGTCAGCGGTCATGGAATGGACAAATGCGATGTCATCCACATGCTTAGCAACATTTGGGAAGAGGTCACTGACCCACTTACCACATTGTCCATATTGCTTGAACTTCCACCGTGGTTCAACAATACGCCCTATGTTACGACGTCCACCACGTCCAAAGGTCTTAACTTCGATAGTCTGATTGTCGCGCCCGTACATCGTGGGTTTGTAATCAAATGTATCGATATGGCTTGGACCGCCATACATATAGAGGAAGATAACAGCTTTTGCTTTAGCGGGAAAGTGCGGTGCCTTTGGTGCCAGCGGATTCTTGAAAGCCGTCTTACCATCAGCAGCAAAGGCCTGATTGGCATAAAAGCCGTTGTCAAGCATCCCTGCAATGGCTACTCCGCTGAAGCCAGCACCGACCTCCCAGAGAAATTGACGACGTGTTCGTCCACAGAAAGTATTTGACATTGTGGTCTCCTAATCGATGTAAATGAACTCGTTGAGGTTCAGTGCAAGCATGCAATATTGCTTCAGGGCATCCATTCGGTCGTTCCCGTTGCTTGCAATCATCTTCGCAATAAAACCAGTGCCTCGGGTAACTTCAACATTGGTTGGCTTCCGCTGCAGCACTCGCCAAAGGACTTCGCTAACTTGCTCAGCTGGTTCAGTATGCTTTTCAGCAACCGTCCTAGCGAAGATTCCAGCCTGTTCTTGAATAAACTGCGAGTTCAACAGAGAGAGCGCCTGCGTTGGCACAACGGTTGTGTTGCGAACTGGGCACGCTGTATCCGTGTCTGCTGCATCAAATGCGGCAAAGAATGGAACCGTCAGCGAACGCTTGATTTTTACGTAGACACTACGACGCGCCTGATCTCCAGGGCTGGAAAGCCCCCAGCCGGCTCCAGGAACACTCTGTCCAGCGAGGACTTCATCCGGGATGCGTACGAGAACGCTGGGTCCACCTAAAGTCAGGTTTAGCTGGCCGGATGCACTGAGAATGGAGTCCCGGATAGATTCGGCTTCCAGACGCTGCATATCCACTCGCCACAGCAACTCGTTTTCAGGATCCTTCTTTTGTGCAGCAGCGCTTGGAGCACTCGACATCTGGTAGGTATTGCTAAGAAGAATTTCTTTGTGAAGTGTCTTGAGCTTCCATCCACCAGCCACAAGCCGCCCTGCCAGATAGTCCAGCAGCTCAGGGTGGGTTGGTTTCGACCCTGTGTAGCCGAAGTTACTGGTCGTGCGTACAATTCCGCGGCCAAAGTGATGCTGGAACACTCTATTGACAATGACACGGCTTGTGAGTGGATTGGATGGTTGCGTAACCCAATCTGCAAACTGCGAGCGTAAACCAGTGGTTGGTGAGCCATCCGGGTTGATTTCAACAGGAGCATCTAGTGCTACGAGCACGCTTGGAAACCCAGGTTCAACCTTTTCCGTTGGTGCTGCGGCGGCTCCACGTGCAAGGACAAAGGTTTCCTTTGGCTTCGCCCCAGGCTCTGTCACACACAATGCTGTTTCAAGACCTGGTGGTGGGTTGTCCCGTGTTTCCTGTCGTTCTTTCAGCAGGCGGATGTAGTCATCAAACTCAGCCTGAGAAATCACATTTGGGACACGCAGTTTCAGCAGACCTGGTCGCTTAAACTCATCCCGAAACTCCTGGTTCTCAACCGGTATGAACGTCTTTTGTGCCTTTTGTTCAATGCCACGAATGGTCCGATCGAGCTGTTGGAGCTTTTCACGATGCGCACGAAGATCGGCTTGATACTTTGCTACAACATCTTTGTTTGCAATTGGCCGCATCGAACGTTCCATGACACTCTCATGCGAGCGATTGCCATAGCGGTTGATGCTATTGAAGAAGGCCACCATGCGGTAGTAATCACGCTGCGGCAGCGGATCGACTTTGCTGTCATGGCAGCGTGCGCAGTTCACATTCAGGCCAAGAACCGATTGTCCTGTCGTCGTTACAATGTCATC
>CAIRTT010000015.1 GCA_903881535.1 uncultured Armatimonadota bacterium | reverse complement strand
TCGACAGACTCAAACACCGCCAAGTCAACGCGCTTAACAAGGCTTGTGAGGACGCGCCCTGGCGCATCGCCATCCTGGTTACGGTCTGTCCCAATGGCAGAGCTACCCTTCGGGGATGCTGCGATCGCCTTGATTACCCCAATGCCCGTCTTGCCCGCAGCGTGGAAAATGATATCGGCCTTGGTGGATAGCTGTAGCTTTGCGATTTCTTGACCCTTTTGTGGGTCATCAAAGCTACCCGCATACCCGACGCGGATTTCAACATCCTTTCGCGCATGGATTGCACCCGCCTGATACGAGACTTCGAATTTTTTGATGAGTGGGACATCCAGGCCACCAACAAAGCCAAGGACTCCCGTGGTTGACATCAAGGCTCCGAGATAGCCAACTAGGAAGCAGCCTTCCTCTTCGCGGTATTGGATACCGGCGCAGTTCGACAGGGATGGCGACTCGGCATCGATGATTATGAATGTAGTGTCAGGGAAGCGTGCTGCAACATCGTTTGTAGCCTGGCGCATCAGGAACCCAACGGCAAACACAACTTCATAACCTGCCCGCGCGAGCTGCGAGAGGTTATTGACGTAGTCTGCATTTTGACGGCTCTCGATGATCTTGACCGGCAGTTTGAGCTCTGTCCGGACACGCTCGAGGCCTAGCGCTGCCATCGCATTGAATGACTTATCATTCACACCAGCGATATCGGTTACTAAGCCAACCTTGGTCGGCTTTGGGCGGGCATTTCCAATTCTGCCGGATGCCCCCTTATCGATGCCCTTTGGACTTGTATACTGGGTCCGCTGCGGGCATCCCGAGAGCAATGAGCCTGCTGCAAGAAATGGTATCGATGATGCCAGCTGGATGACAGTACGGCGGGTCAATTGGTGTCTCATGTCTGCTATCGTACCCCAGCAGTGTGACCTCGCAGTGGTAGGATATACGGACTCGCTATGACTTTTGTGCCTTCTGATCTGCTCTCAATCGCCTCCCTTGTCTTTCTTGAAGGTCTTCTATCAGCCGACAATGCGCTGGTGATTGCCCTCCTTGTACGGCATCTTGGCCCCAAGCAACAACAAAAGGCACTATGGATAGGCCTCGCGATGGCGTTTGGCCTCCGCTCCATCGGAATCGGCCTCGCCAGCTACCTAATCGGCCTCTGGTGGGTCTGCGGCCTCGGAGCCTGCTACCTGCTCTTCCTCACCATAAAGCACTTCATTAGTAAGGCCAAGGGTGAAGGTGGCCTCCCGGATGACGTCCAGGAAATGGAATCTCACAAGGGCTTTGGAATCACCATTGTCCAGATTGCAATCACTGACCTCTTCTTTGCCATCGACTCGATTCTCGTAGCCGTCGCGCTTGTCCCGAATCGGTCAAAGATCTGGATTGTGTACCTTGGTGGCTTCCTCGGGATGCTTCTGCTCCGCGTAACCGCCCAAATCTTGATTGGCTTGGTGAAGAAGTATCCATCCCTTGATAATGTCGCTTACCTCCTCGTTGGGTGGGCTGGCGTTAAGCTTGGCTTTGAAGCGCTCCACCTCTTTGGGCTATCGCAGCATCAACACCTGCCATCCATGCCGGAAGTTGTCTTCTGGCCGGTCTTTGGAATCCTGGTTGTGGCTGGTGCGGTGGATGCTGTACGTCGCGGCCCATCTGCGGGTCCTACTATCGATGAAACAGCGATGGTGGATGGTTCAGCGGGCATTCCGGTCACCGATGACGGTGTAGGCGTTGATGTCCCTGAATCCCACTAGTTCACATTAGAAGCCGTGAAAGACGTGGATCCACGCCCGGCTCCCGGATGGATCCACAAGCATTGTTAAATACTCCCCATCTCCCGGGTATGTCGTAAATTCCTGTTCCACGGTGCGGTAAACCTTGCCGCCCTTCGGCATCGATTTTGGCC
>CAIRTT010000014.1 GCA_903881535.1 uncultured Armatimonadota bacterium | reverse complement strand
TTGTTTATGTAAAGCGAGACAATGCCATCCAAGCGTCTGTGACCCAGAATGCGCACGATAATTGTTAGCGCGGTGTCCGTTTCCGCATTTCCGAAGCGATGTACGGACAGTGGCTTTGATCCATCTGGTGCTTTGCTTGTAACGGCGATAATCGCTGACTTCCCAATCATCAGGGGACAAAGCGCGAAGGTTGGGTTTTGATTCTCAGCATCGTAACAATCGCGGAAAATAACATCCCCTGTGGGCAGAGCCAATGTCACCAAAGAGGCAAGCATTTGACTTCCATTTTGCTTTGTCGGTGCGGGCAGGGGACCGTAGGCGACAACGTCCCCCAGCGCATTAATGGCACCGCGGACAGGTGCACTTGCTGTCCCCACTGCACCGGTGATATCCCGCGACCATAGCGTTTTGGATGCTTTATCCATTGCGTGAATATGCCAATCGAGCCGCACGCCGGCACGTGTTTTCACAGGCAGATAGCCGAGTAAGAATATATGGCCATTGTCATCGGAAATAGCATCCGTGATTCGAAGGGCTTTTGGAAATCCCGTCAGCGGTGCTGGTGTATTGGTAGGGTTTCCCGCCGGAACATGCATCGCAATGCTTGTCTCATCGCCTGCAGCGCTGGCAAATGTATGGACGCCACCCTTGAGGTCCTTGATGAGCCGGATCGAATGCACATCATTTACATTAATGGCGGCTGGATGAACCCGTTCAAAAATGCGCTGGCCATCACGGTCAAACACACTGACCGCCAGATAGCTCCCGGGTGCTAGGTTTCGGGCATTGTTTCGCTCGGCGCTTAGCACGGATGCGACATAAATCCGTCCGCTCTCTGTGCTGAGAAGCTGCTTTGGAGTCGTCCGGATGCCTTTCGCATCGGTGAACCTGCTTATCCACCGGGATTGCCCCGTCTTTGTCAGCATCACCAGCATGGTTTGGTGGTCGCCATTTGCCAGGATTGCATTTCCGGCCGCGATGACAAGGTTCTTTGGCGTAATGCAGATTGCCGTGGCGGCCGAGCGCTTGGTGCGCGGGTCACTCAGTTGATACAGCAGCTTGTTGCTGAGGGATGCAACCGGATTAGTGACGCTTGTTCCGTGGGGCATAAACAACTGCTTCTTTTTGAAGGGTGTGTTTAGAGAACCGAGAACGATGGGAGCGCCAATGATGAACCCGATAATCGCGGTTGCAGCGATCTGCGATGGAGTTATGAAGGTGCGCGTTTTTTGTGGTGGGACGATAGGTAGATCGGGAAGCACCTTGAAGGCAAGCTCTGGTTCCCCAATCGCATTCATATCGCCAAGACTCTGGAGGCGGGCTTCGAATACGGATGTCAGTGTTGGCGTGGCGGGATCGAGATGGCGTTCAGCCTGCCAAGCGCGACGGAGGACAGCTCTGCGTCGATTGTCGAAGTCACTCCGAATGTCTATAAACAAGGATGGGAATGGATAGAGGAGTGTCTTGTCTTCGGCAAGGGCATCAAATGCCAATCCTGCCTGAAGAACTTGTTCAGCATCATCACTGGTAAGTGCAATGTCTGCGAGGAGGTTACATTCCTGATAATCAATCGCTATACAGGATGTATCAACGGAAACATGTTGCTCCGTGAGGTGCGCTGGGGGGCCAGAACATATGGATGCGGTTGATAGCACGATGGCGCGGCGCCAAATGTGGAGGAGGACACCCCGACTCCTGTCATCACTCAATGGCCAGGCAGCCTCGGCGAGCTCGGCGCGTCCCATTTTGCAGGTTGGGGATGTTGCGACAAGGCCTAAGACGTACCAATGCTTACGTGTGATCTTGAAGGGAACCGGGATTCCATCCACCGTTAGTTCACACTTCCCTAACAGCCGTAGAAGGGGGCGCATCGCCTCATAGTTTACTGGTCGACAGGCTAATGGGTGTCATCTACACCTATTAAATAAAATTAAAGTTTTTCGGATTGGCCCCTAAAGGCAGGAATTTGTAGGCTGATGACCCACTTTTGGAATGACGTTGGCTGGGAAGCCGGTAAATTTGCTGTTGTTTGCCCGTCGGCTTGATTCCATTTCCTGTAGGGGTAGGCTTCCACGCCTGCCCGCACATCGAGTGGACATTTCGGTAGAAGGGCAGGCACAGAGGCCTGCCCCTACGATTGGTTGATTTGGAATTGTGGACGAAGTGGCAACGCCAATAGTACTGCGTCCAAAGTCCGCACATCAACTAGATGTCGATACGCGCGGGCGGACACGGCGGTCCGCCCCTACGCGGAATTCATCAACGGAAACCAGCATTGGAATTGGCATGTGTCAAACGGATTGCGATGCATCCAATACCCGCACATCAACTAGATGTCGATACGCGCGGGCGGACACGGCGGTCCGCCCCTACGCGGAATTCAT
>CAIRTT010000013.1 GCA_903881535.1 uncultured Armatimonadota bacterium | reverse complement strand
TGCCTCCACTTGCCGGGCCATCCACAAACTAAACAGGCTTAAACGCCAGCTTTTGCAAATCCCGATACCCAAACAACTTAATGCCCAACGAGTCAATCAGATCACGCGTCTTCGGATCCGTCATAATCAAATACTCGTTGTAGCGGGCCAGCCAGTTCCCCGTGATGTTACGAATTTCCTGATCATCCATAGACAAGTGGCAGATGAACTCGGTCACGACGCCCGGTTGCAGCTTGCGGAATGCATCATAATAATGCGCACGACGCGTAGCCAGCGTGTCACCGTACGAGTCCTCTTTGAGAATGTCTAAGTGGACAAAGTTCTGTTTTTTGGTGAGGTTGTATTCCGTTTGGAAGTCAAGCCCAAAGACTTCCTTGCCTTCTTTCATGCGTGCAGGGGTTGGAGAAAGAAGCATCGGCATGATGCCCGTGTCCTTGCCAACTTTGACGTAGCGTGGATAGAACTTACCCATGAAGAGCGTGCCCATGTGCGAATCGATATGGCTAGGCTTGATGCCGAATTCCAATGCACGCGCGACCTGAAGGCGCATTTCGCGTTCGACTTCATCCGCGGATGCGTACTTAAACGTATCCTCCACCGAGCGGTGGATAAAGCCTTCTTTGTCATACAGCCCCGGAGCCTGCTGGCGAGACTGCAAAGGTGTCCAGCGATAGTTTCGCCATTCACTGGTCAGGGTCAGGTGGAGGCCATAATCTGCATCCGGGTTTTTACGGCAATACTCAGCAATCTCTGGAAACCAAGGGCAAGGCACCATGATGGCAGCGCTGCTGACAACGCCCTTTTCCATCGCCTCGATGGTAGCCATGTTGACAGAATGACACATCCCGATGTCATCCGCGTGGATCATCAGCAGCTTGTCCGTTTTCTTGTAGCCCATGCGCTCAGCAAGGGATGGTTCGCCTGCGGTACCCGGGCGGTAAATCGTAATGGACATCGTCGTCAGCTCCTGGTGGTTTCGAACGCGGATTCAATGCATCCGGTGTGCGATATGTCTCTAACTTACCGATGCCAGTGCATCATGGCAATGTCAATTTCATTGATTCTGCTCGCTGAATGGTGATAATTGGATATGCCTACGTATACGTATCGCCCGAAGACGGATCTGTGCTGTGATGTTTGTCGCGACACGCTTGAGATTTTCCATGGGATGTCAGAGCCGAACAAGACAGAGTGCCCGCATTGTGGAGCGCCGATTGTCAAGACGATTAGCGTCCCGCAGATCTCTGTGGGCCGTTATGGCGAGATCACGGATGCCAAGCTTAACCGTTCTGGGATGACGAAGTACCAGAATATTGGGGATGGCAAATACGAAAAGGTTGCCGGTCCTGCGGATGCGCCAAAGATTGTCGACCGGAGCAAGCTCCCGCAAAATTAGGCGATGTCAATGGGAGTTCCGTTTACATCCACGGTTGGGAGCGGCATCCCGTTGGTAAACGCGAAAGGCATGCTCTGTCCACGGCTGGATCCGCCGGGAAAGCCGAGCTGCCGCCACGCCTCGAACACCGCCACCGCGGTTGCATTTCCGAGGTTCATCGAGCGGTTCCCAGGGACCATCGGGAGCGAAATGTAGTTCTCAACCGGGATGGATGCCAGGACATCTTCAGGTAGCCCCGTAACTTCCGACCCGAGGACGAGGATGTCTCCCGGCTGGAAGGCTGTCTCATAAACCGTGTTTGGTCCGCCCGTTTCAACCGCAAAGAAGCGACGTCCCGGGTAGTGGTCGACGCAGGCTTCCCAGCTTGGAAACCGCTGGACATCGGCGTATTCCTCGTAGTCAAGGTGCGCCCGCCGAAGGCGGGCATCTTCCCAGCCAAATGCGCATGGCTCCACAAGCCCGAGATCCGTCCCGGTGTTTGCGCACATCCGGATGATGTTGCCGGTGTTTTGGGGGATGCTTGGGTGGACGAGGATAACGGTGATGGTGGATGACATTGCTGTGTCTATTAAACGGTGAATCTGACATATTGGGTGAGATTGCTCGATGCAATGCAAACACCAAAACACAGTCATGGATGAGACATCATGGCTAAGAATCAGGTTGAGCCCACATCACGACATTTAAAACGCTGCAGCACTTGACCGTTTTTGCTCAAATCTTTACTGGTAAAAATGCTGGGTTTTTTACAGAGTTGCTCCTACACCTCGCATTCTTAAGGCAGGAGACCATCAATCCTGATACGAAGGTGACTGGTATTTCTACTGTGTACTGTTCCGAATACCGTATTCATGTAGTCAGGAAGAAAATTAATGCAAATCAAGTCACTGTTCCTTGGCGCAGCCGGTATCGCTGCCGTCACCGCACTCAGCGGATGTTCAACCGGTTCTGTCAAAGGTGAACTCAAGGTCCCTTATGCTCTCAGCACAACCTTTACCGGTGTTGGTGGTGGTCAAATTCTGAATGGCCTTGCTCCAACCGAGCTCAAAGTCGATGTCGATGCAAAGGTCAAAGTTAGCTTGGAAAACAGCAACGGAACCCCAAATGCATCA
>CAIRTT010000012.1 GCA_903881535.1 uncultured Armatimonadota bacterium | reverse complement strand
CTCAAGTCTGCATCGGTAGATGAGATTGCCAAAGTACCGGGGATGAATGCAAAGGTTGCCGCGGATCTGGTAGCGCACTTCAAGCTTGGGTAGGCACGTCAGTTAGGTAAGCACTTAGGTCAGACTCAGGACCGGTACGAGGCTGTCGTATGCAAGCTGGCTGATGAGCTCACGAGAATGCTTGGTTTTAAGGCTAAGGTACTGACAGACCGTGTCCATACCTTAGAGCACAATGACACATCTAAATTCGTCCTCATATCTGTGGAGTAAATTGCTGTATTCTGAACGTAATGTGTCCGTGTGTTGGATGCGTAGAATGTTACTTGGATAGAGATCTGGTAATCCAGGTAGGTAGAGGGGTCGACGATGCTTAAAGTGATTATGGTAGTCCTTGTTTCCTTGTTGTCTTTGGGAGCATTTGCTGAGGACAAGGGTGTTGTACTCGCAGCGGGTGAACAGGTTCTGGTTCTCCGGACAACTGAGTTTGGGCTGAGTGCTGCGGCGCGCGCCGATGTGATCAGTGAGCGCCTGCGTACCGCTATTGGAGAGCCTATCAAGGCATCTGACATCACCGTGCGTGCCGTTTCACGTGTCCGTGCTGACATCCTGCTCAAGGGGACACTTCTGATCGCTGTTGGCGCTACAGAAGCCAAGGCACATAAAGCGAATGTTCTGTCGCTCGCCGATGTCTGGGCGCAGCGCTGTAAGGACATTCTGCCGAAGGTTTGCGCTGGGGATACTCCAAGAAAACCGTAAATGCTGGTTCGGCTTAGAGACCATTGATTTTGTTTGGTTCAGTTTACGGTCGATATAAATGCAATGAGCCCTTCAATTTGATTTCTCAGAGTGAAGGGCTCATTTTTGTTAATGTGCGAGTTTACTTCGCTGCTTGGATTCGCCTGATGGCGATCTTAGCATCCTGACCAATTTCTGGATGCTTGGTAAGGCCAGCGACTGCAGCTGCATCTGCCTTGCTACCAACAAACCCAATCAGGCGAAGCGCATGTGCACGCACGAGGCGGGGTCTGTTGCTCTTTGCAACATCCACAAGGGACTTCGCTGCCTTTGCACGTGCCACGTTTTGGCCTGGCGCCGCTGCCGCATGTGCCGCAACCTCCAGCTCGAGCTTTGCTGCTTTGGATGTCACAGAATCGGATCCGGACATCTGGTCAGCAAGCTTGCCATAATCAGCAACTATCAATGTTGTACGGTTCATTCCTAGTACCCTTTCAGGCTCCATGGCTCACGATACGGATCGCTTAGGAAGCGGTTTGCTTCCTCATCATTGATGAAGCGATTCGTCTTTGGATCGAATGTCAGCTCCCGGCCGACCATATAGGCGATGTTGGCGATGATTGGGAGGATGATGGTCTTGTACTGAATGCCAATGTCCGACACAGGAAGTTCACGTGTCTTGATACATTTGCGCCAGTTACGACGATGCTTTTCAGTAACATCCACATTGTCAGGCTCAACTTCATGCTTAAAGCCACCTGTTGGTGGAACATAGTCGATGGCCTTTGGCTCAGTGTCGGCTCCGCCATCGCCACCTGTAAGGATGAGGTCATCCTTGGTGCCGTAATACGTGGCACCCCATTCACCTTCGAGGCGCTCATTGGCTTCGCCAGGTTGATTCCACTCAAGTGTCCACTCTGGATTTCGGAATTTCCACGTGACATTGAGGGTCTGAGGGGCATCATAAACGCGATTAGGATTCGGCTTACCAGTCGCCTTGACAGTTACCGGGGATGACCACGCATCCTGACCCGTCAACAGCATCACGCAGCTGATGGCGTGGTTGCCACGGTCGCGGATGAAGCCTGCACCGGAATCCATCATCCAGCGGAAATGGAAGTGGCAGGTTTCGGCGGTGTACGGCCGATATGGAATCGGGCCAAGCCACATGTCCCAGTTCATGTGCGCTGGTGGATTGGATGGTGTTTCAAAACCGGATCCGCTCGAAAGGTTCTCTGGATGCCAGATGACAACTTTCTTGATGTCTCCAGCCTTGCCATTACGGAGGTAGTTGGCTGCCGCTGCGACTTTAGGGTTGCTTCGGCCCTGAGCACCAATCTGCATGATGCGCTTGTAGCGACGCGCAGCATTGACCATCGCCAAGCCTTCTTCAATGGTTTTACAGACAGGCTTCTCACTGTAGACATCTTTACCAGCCATACACGCATGGACAGCCATGATCGCGTGCCAGTGGTCTGGTGTTCCGATAGTAACGGCATCGATATCCTTACGGTCAAGGACACGACGATAGTCATCGGTGAGCATCGGTTTTCCTTGCACCCGCTTTGCAGCGTTTGCGAGGTGGGTAGCATCGACATCACACAATGCCGCACAGCTGTCACCAACAATGTGACTGCTGCCCATGCCACCTACGCCGATATGGCCATAAACAATACGGTCATTGGCCCCGAATGCACTTTGCGGTACATACGTAGGGAAGCCAATTGCCGACTTTGCCGGATTTGACATTTAAACTCCTCCGGGCGATTTTGCGCCCATTCTCAACAACCTCCCGCTGTTCGCTAGCGGATCAACAAATATGTGCGCCCTTGGTCTCCACATAGACCATGTAGACGGATTGGCTTGCGGTGATGTAAAGCTTGTTCCGCTTGACACCACCAAAACAGAGGTTGGAGCCGATTTCAGGGAGCTGAATCAAGCCGATTCGTTTTCCTTGTGGGCTGAAGACGTGGACACCATCGTAGCCATCGCCAACCCAGCCACCCGCACCCCAGACATTGCCTTCAACATCGCAGCGAAGACCATCTGCGACGCCACTCGCCTCGGTCCCGTCTTTCATCATCATTTTCATGCTCGCAAAGACACGACCGTTGGTGGTTTTCTTGCCATCCACGACGTCATAGACGCGGATTTCCTTGGTGCCATCCGTGTCCGCAACGTAGAGCTTTTTGTAGTCAGGCGAGAAGCAGAGTCCGTTTGGCTTGGCGATGTCATCAAACATCTTCTCTACTTTGCCTGTCTTACCATCGATGCGGTAGACGGCTTCCTTCAGCTCATGCGGAGCCTTGTCACCTTCGTAGTTACCTTGCGTTCCGTACCCGGGATCGGTAAACCAGATACCGCCATCCGGGTGCACAACAACATCGTTTGGAGCGTTGAACTTCTTGCCGTTGAACTTGTCGGCAAGAACGGTGATGGTGCCATCGTATTCGTAGCGGGTGACACGGCGGGTCAGGTGCTCACAGCTAATCTGGCGCCCCTGGTAGTCAAAGGTGTTGCCGTTGGTATAGTTGCTTGGCGTGTGGATTGTGCTGACGTGGTAGTCCTCATCAAGCATCCGGAGGTGGACATTGTTTGGGATGTCAGACCACACCACATATTTACCTACACCATTCCACGCGATGCCTTCGGCCCAGAGCATCCCGGTATGGAGACGCTTTACCGCAACATTGCCAACTTTGACTTTTGCAAAGGCGGGATCGAGGGTGATGATTGATGCATCCGGATAGCGAACCGGGGGAGCACCGGGGGAATAACGGTCATCATTTGCAAGTGCAGGTAGGGTGACCGACAAGGCCGCCGTGGAGAGCAGGGCGCGGCGGGTTATGGAACTGGACATAGAGCATCCTCGCTGTGTCGAAGTAATGACCGATTGTAGCCGTGAATCACGCTGAAGTCTATGCAAAATGCTAGGAGATGTCCTCAAGCCATGCACGTACCGGAGCGGCATCCGCACCTTTTATGGCAAACGGAACGATCACCAGCTCCGCAACACAAGCGCCTATATTTGATGTTGAAAAGTCAAGGCCTTCACACAGCGTGATACCGGCATTCATCAGGATGTGGTGTCGCGGCAGCTCCTTTGAATCGACGGCATCCACAGATGGGACATCCACGCCGAGAAGAACGATTCCCAAACGTGTCAGC
Source organism: uncultured Armatimonadota bacterium (assembly GCA_903881535.1). Classification (GTDB taxonomy): domain Bacteria; phylum Armatimonadota; class Armatimonadia; order Armatimonadales; family Armatimonadaceae; genus CAIRTT01. The sequence continues at coordinate 958 of CAIRTT010000012.1, read as the reverse complement.
AAGTGAGCTGCTTCTAATGTAAGCAGGGGAAATGCCATTGGAAACTGGGTGTTATCAAGCCACGCATCCGTTCGAATAAGTACGCGTGAAGTTTTAATGCCCTGAAACAGTTCTACACCAAGCTCAGCCCTTCCACGTCCATCCACAATCGTTACCCGCCCGCACAGAACGTCATCAGGAATGGCATCGACGCCTGTACTTTTTTCAATCAGGTGGCGAGGTGCATCGATGTGTGTGCCCGTGTGGAGGCTCATCGTCACTGAACCAACCCGAACTGTTTCCCAGGAAATTTCCTGATGGTTGAATTCATTATCGCCCGGCCAACAAGCGATTCCTTGTTCCGGTGTGCGATCGATGTAGGTGCGCATAGGTGCATTCTAATATGCCAAGGTTGAATTTGGGTGCCCGGCCGCATCATGCTGGATTCCAAAAAAGCAGGAAGGCTGTTCTCGTTTGTGTAAGCAGGGGACATGGATAAACGGGATGTGATTAATTTTAGGCCGCATAGCCTGCGTATTGATGGTCAAGGTGCTGGAAGTGTGGTTTCCCGGGCATATCCCGAGCTTCGCTGGTCCTTAGATGGCATGAAAGGACGGAATGTCCAGCAGCCTGGGTACGAAATCGAGGTAAGGACATCCAGTGCTGATTGGACTGAGCGCAGTAGCCCTTCCCAGCCTAGCGTCTTCACTTTGCTGTCACGCCCATTGGAAAGCCGGCAAGATGTCACATGGCGTGTCCGCGCCATCATTAATGATGTTCCAACACAGTGGTCAGAATCGCATACCTTTCGAACATCCCTGTTGAACAAACGCGACTGGAAAGCCGAGTGGATAACGCGTTCCAGCGACCGTGACAGAAGCGAAAATGACCAGTTTGCGGGCATCGCTAGCCCTGTCTTTGGTAAGCAGATTCGCATCAATGGAACCGTGCGAAGGGCCACCTGGTATGCGGTAGCACT
>CAIRTT010000011.1 GCA_903881535.1 uncultured Armatimonadota bacterium | reverse complement strand
CAGGCTCAAATGAATCCAGTAGAAGCAATGCCTCGACATCTGGCCAGTCCAGCACAGCTCCCAACCTCTGGTCGATAGGGGACGGAGACGCATAATGTTGGAAGTGTGGGTGACGGGTCACTGCTCTGGCTCCAATCAACAACTCTGCCCGGGTAATTCTGTGCAGGCACGCGAGCAGATGCCGGCTCCAGGGCACATGCCATAGTCCATCTGCTCGCCGTTGCGCAAGACATGACTCCCTTAGATGGGTCAAGAAGGAGATTGATAGTTCGTGCTGATCAGGCTGCTCTGTGGACAGCACCCTTAACATGCCAAACTGCGCTTGATCTAGTGATACAGTGCTAAGGTCGGGGGAAGTGATGAAAACTTGACCATTACGTTGAAGAATCTCCCACCCTGGTGGAGCAGGTAATGTCCTCCGGTGGTGATTGACCAGATCAATGGTCACATTTGCAGGGAGGGGGGGGTCAAGCTGCCATGGGTACATTGTGGGCGGCAGACTGACAGTGATTCTCCCTCGCGTGCTTCGCCGCTGAAAGTGTCCGGTGATGCAGCTCTGCCCATTCAGGCCTGCGCGTAATCCCAATCCTGATCCAGCCGAAACTACCATCGAGTCAGACGCTGAGAACCGCTCGTTCAGATCTGCAACTGGCACATGCCAACGAGGTCTGCGGCACGCATCTCGAAGACGCTCCAGGCCTGCCGCCAGCAACGTGTCGCGCACAAGCGCCATCGACATCACAGCAAGCGGGGTGGGGGATTGTGACTGTTTCGCTTGGAAAATGCTCACCACAATGGACGCCTCCGCTCGTGCTGTCGGCGCGACCAGGGCAAGAGGAAGCAGGCACTCCACCTCGTGGGTGATTGTGCCATCCACTGTGAAAGGAAAAACAGCTCTGGTATGACAGAGTACCTAGCGAGTTCCTCATTTGAGGTGTACTCTATCAATTGCTCCGGAATGCCTGCATCTGGGAGGAACTCTAGCTCCGCTTGACCATCCGCGAGTCGCACGAAGGAGCCCCTCAGGCATGGCGGCATCACACCAGCGTAAGCTGTGCACGCCATTTGTTCCTGGAGCGGCATGCTACGAACAGCTGCAGGTGGTTGGTTATGTTTGTCAGATACCATTACCTCCGCCGAGCTGAGGTCAGCAGCGTCCAGCCAGGAGGTAAGCGACGTGTATTCATCAGCTGTCAACAAGCGATGGTTGTGTTGCAGGTCATCGACATGTACCCACCGACCGGAGGCACTCCTGAGCTGCTGCACTGTCAGAATCCGTACTTTCCCAAGCTTTTTGCAAGCAGAGAGGCAGTCTTTAGCACGCCGCCACTGTTCTGCCAACTCGTCCCCCAGCTCACGGCAACCGGCCCATTTCTGCTTCTCGGTCCAGGTCGCCCAGACCTTCGGCCACACCGCCTCTGCAATCAGATTCCCTTCCCGACGTGGCCAGGGGCTGGATAGGGCCAGACCCTGCTCATCTAGGCGAAGGAGTAATCTTTCCAGCACCGATTCCGCTTGCCCTCCGACTCGCAGCAAACATTGAAGCTGATTCAGGGCGTAGCATCCATGGTCCAGACAGGATTGCTGGAGGCCTGTCTTGAGATCTCTCCTGGAAGACCAATGCATTGTTCCCACACATCTAGCACAGCACGGATCCACTCATCCACAGCTGACGGACACGCCCTCCCTCCTTCATCTCGATCCAAGCACATTGGTGAGCTGTCTAACTCGAAAACGCCCACGCCT
>CAIRTT010000010.1 GCA_903881535.1 uncultured Armatimonadota bacterium | reverse complement strand
GCGGCGTATGCAGACAGTAATGGTCTCCGCTGGTTATTGACGCTACAGCAGACGCTTACGAAGTACGGGATTGTTATCAGTGTCCTCGCATCCCGCAATAGCAAAGTCCTCCGAAACCTGGAGCTGCTTGGAGGCGCATTTGATGTGACTACGGATGCACGTCGGGCTTGGTACCACAAAACATGGCTTCAGATCCGCCCAGTCCAGAGACAGCCGCTCATCGCTACTGCCTAATTTTTAGCTGGCTTTTCGACGGTTGGGTCTGTGATACGGCTGCGTTCCAGCTGTCGCCGCTCCAACCGTTTCTGTTCCCGAATAATTTCGCCTGCAGATAGAGTACGTGGGGCTGGTGGGTAGAGAATATTCATGTACCACCCAACGATTTGCGTACCGTAGAGCATGGTTATAATCGCGCCCGCAGCCATAAACGGCACGAAGGGTAAGCTCAATTTCAGTGTTCGACCATGCTTTGCAGCCATCGAAATACCCGTAACCGCACCCACAAAGGTTGCAAATCCGAGGGATAACAGCGCAAGTCCAGGGCCTAATATAGCGCCAAGGCCGATTGCCAGCTTTACATCCCCGAGGCCCATCCCACCGTGCTGCCCTGTCTCCGCTTCCTTTGCAAAAGCTGCCGCATCATCGTGGGCGGCCTTGGCTGACTTGTCAGTGGATGTCGGAGGCCCAAGGTCTGCGGACCTGAAGAAGCGCCCTGTAGCCGTAGCGAATGCCTCTCCCTCTTCACGCGTAATGAAAACAAACAGGAGCAGTGGCAATACAAATGCAACCAATGCAAACCATTGGATGAGTGGAAACAATACCGCAGCGGAGATAGCGCACAAAAATGCGGGTGACATCGCGAGACGCGGTGGATCAGCAGTTTCATCTTCCGTAGATTCTGCAACAAGAACATTGCTTTCAGAATCCACTTCAGCCGCCGCAACACTCGGTACGACTTCTTCTTCATCGAAGCGGAAGTAGCGGATTATACAAGCGACCACAGACTCTCTCTCGAGTCTTGCGTAGTAGACAAAGGTCCCCACACTTAGTGCAAACAGGACTCCAGCGTATGCAAGTGCTCCCATTACAGCAACAGGCAGCCACCCCATATAAGTATAACGGCCAACAGCTTCCTTCAGGGCATCCCCACCGATGAAATAGGCCAGCGCAACCGTGGCAATATCCCTACCAAAGGCAAAGACAGCAATTACGATATTCAGCTCATCCGGGGCGATGAAGTGATCCAAGTCAATAAAGACCAATGCAACAAGAACCGAGATGATCAGCGCTTGTAATACAAAGTCAACCCACGACAGTGGTGAGTTGGTCGCAACCTGGTGGTAGAGGAGCGTCCAAAGACAGGCTGTCACCATTTCGACACAGAAGTAGCGCCAGCTGATCGGAACTTTGCAGAGACGACAGCGCCCTCTCAGTGAGAGGAAGGAGAGTAACGGGATGTTGTCCCAGAACGTAAGTGCGTAGTTACAGTTGGGGCACGTGGATGGAGGATTGGACAGATGTTTACCCAGTGGCAGGCGGTAAATGAGCACGTTTAGAAACGAGCCTACGATTGCGCCATATCCAAAGATAACGGGGTACCAAAACCACTCTGGAAGTGGCCAATCTCCAATACTCACGTATTTATCGTACAATCTCCGGCCCGGGCCGGCATATAAAAATGCCCGGGGCGGATGCCCCGGGCAGTGTGCTGTCGTCGAGACGCCAGTTTATTCTTCGTCGCCGCCACCACCGGAGAGACCCTGGATAAGGCCAACAAGCGGCAGGAACATCGCGATAACGATGTATCCAACGGTCACACCGAGGAAGACGATCAGAAGAGGTTCAATCGCAGCGGTCAGCGATGCAATCGCTGCATCCACTTCGCCATCGTAGAAGTCTGCAATCTTCGAAAGCATCGTGTCAAGCGAACCAGCTTCTTGCCCAATGGAAATCATCTGGATAACCATTGGAGGGAACATTTTCGACTTGTACAAAGGCTCAGAGATCGTGTCTCCTTCACGGACACGGGCACGTGCATCTAGGATGGCATCCGAGAGGACATCGTTCGAAACCGTACCAGCAACCGTCTCGAGTGCCTGAAGAATAGGTACACCGGATGAAAGCAACGTTGCAAGGGTTCGTGAGAATCGAGCAAGTGCAACCTTGTGGTTCAGCTTGCCGAAAACAGGAATCTTAAGCTTCACCAAGTCAAAGAAGCGGTGCCCAACCTTGGTGCGGCCAAACAGCTTACATGCAAACCACAGCGCACCCACAATCATGGCCACGTAGTAGAACTTGTAAACCATGAAGTCAGAGAATAGCTTGAGCGACATCGTCATCGCTGGGAAGTCTTCTGCCTTCAGACCGAGGTCAATAAACATCTTAAGGAACTGTGGAACGATGAAAATCGTCAGGAACATAACGATTCCAAGGGCAACCACAGAAACCAGCACCGGGTAGGTAAGCGCGGCTTTGACTTTGCGGCGGAGCTCAACGTCCTTCTCAAGGAACGTTGAAAGACGCTGGAGGGACTCTTCGAGTACACCACCGACCTCTCCTGCACGAATCAAACCAATAAAGAGATTCGAGAAGGTTCCCGGGTACTTGGACATCGCCTTTGAAAGCATGTTTCCAGCTTCAACTTCGAGCTTAAGATCCAAGATAATTTTCTTGAGCTTAGGGGATGAGTTCTGCTCTCCAAGGACATCCAGGCAGCGCACAAGCGACACACCCGCGTCAATCATGGTAGAGAACTGGCGGCAGAAAATCGAAAGCTCGGTCAACTTGACCTTCTGAAAACGCTCCAAGAAAGCAGGCATCGGAACAGACGCGCTAGCCTTCAGACCCTTTTCCTTGGCAGGCTTGATTTCCTTGACCGTGTAACCTTGCTGCGACAGACGTTGGCGCAGCTCGCTGATGCTAACCGCATCGCTCGTATTCGTAACCGACTTACCGTCGGAAGCCGTTGCTGTAAACGTAAATGCAGGCATTCGCGCTACCCTTTCACCAACACCCTAGAACCACCACATGTATTACCTGTAGTGATAGGTCTAGATAATATTGCAGCGGATGCGCCACGTCAAGCGGTGTATCCCTATCTGACTACTGTAATGCGACCCGAGTTCCTATAATTCGTTATCGGAAACTAGGATGCAAATCCCCAGCTTCGCAGAGCCGTGATGCTCCGTGCAATAGACTCCAGCGGCGTGTACGTCGAACATTGATCCTGCTCAACAATAAACCCCTGGGCTCCAGCATCGACTGCAGCCTGCAGGACACTTCCCTTGTAATCGATGATTCCATCCCCGACCGGCCGGAAATCACCATCTTCAGACATGTCCTTAAGGTGCACCAGCGGTACGTTTCCACTAAGACGCTGCAGCTCGGTAATCGGATCCTTGCCAGCCTTTGCAACCCAGTAGAGGTCGAGTTCAGCCGCGATGTAGCCATCTCCACCCGCAAGAACGGCCGCGTACCCCGTACCGGATGCATCTTGCATTTCAAACTCAAATGCATGGTTGTGGTAACAAAGCTGGATACCAGCATCCCGGAGCTGCGCACCGGCTGCTGCCAGCGATGCACCGAGTGCACGCATGTTTTCAATGCTGTCGCGCCAATCGCCATCAATCCAAGGCACTGTCAACCTGGATGTCTCAAAGACCCGGCAGAACTCGATGGCCGCAGGGACATCCGCCAGCAAGTCAGCGTAACCAGAGTGCGCACCAATCACCGTTAATCCACGGGCATCTAACTCGGCCTTGAGCGCCGCAGGCGTCAGGTCATACAAACCTGCAAGTTCAACACCCGCATAACCAGCCTCAGCAACCGCATCCAATGTTGCATGCAAATTCACCGCAGCATCATCTCGCAATGTGTACAGCTGAAGATAGATAGGATTTGCCATCGTCGTTATTGCCCCCAAAATGTTAGTACAGGTGCCCGAACATCGATGTCACAGGTTTCCGAGTATTCGCTAACCATATCAGGCACCAAGCGCGACTTCCATCCCCTAAAATAAGAGGGTCATGACGACGGCACAATACTTCGTCATTTCGTGAAGTGATAGACTATCATCAATGACTGAGACACAGCTGGATAGAGCGCTCAAAGCCCTTGCCGACCGCAATCGCCGTGAGCTGTTTATGTGCATCCAACAGTGCTGTGGTGAGGTTGCACTGGATGCATCCGGGAGTGCCCACGCAATCGGCCCGGGGAAGACGATTGGCGATATCTGCTGCCAGCTCAGCGGCGACCGCACCGTCACTAGCACCATCAGCCAGCGTATCAAGGAGCTGCGCGATGCGGAGCTCATCCATGTCACACGCCGCGGACGCCACATGCTCTGCTCAATCAACCCATCTACGCTTATTGACATCCAGGCATTTTT
>CAIRTT010000009.1 GCA_903881535.1 uncultured Armatimonadota bacterium | reverse complement strand
GATGCTGGCTGGGATGCGCCATTTTGTGCAAGGACGCAGCCGCGCTCGATGGATGCTTTGTCTGCGAGGTGGACATTGATGGCGACGCGGTGCCCGGCGGCTGCGGCTTGGGTTTGTTTGCCGTGGCGTTCGATGGACTTGACCCGCGCAGGGATGTTTTGCGGGAGGAGAGTAAGCGTGTCGCCGGCGGCGATAAGGCCTTGTGTGATGCTGCCGGTGATGATGGTGCCAATTCCCTGAAGCGTGAACGAGCGGTCGATGGCCAGCCATGCGGGGAGCAGCGGATTCGGATCCGGGAGGTCGTTGACGGCATCGACAAGTGCTGTGCGGAGCTGGTCCATTCCCTGCCCGGTGATGGCGCTGACGGGGAGCATTTTTGCGCGGGCGAATGGTGTTGCGGCGAGGCTTGCTTTAATGTCATCCTCGACGAGGGGAAGCAGCTCGACATCGATGAGGTCGACACGGGTGATGGCAACGAGCATTTGTTCGATGCCCAGGGCACAGAGGAGTTCGATGTGTTCGCGAGTTTGTGGCATCGTTCCGCTGTCCGCTGCAACGACAAGCAATGCGATTTGAATTCCGCCTGCGCCGGCGAGCATATTGCGGATGAACTTTTCGTGGCCAGGGACATCCACGAATGAGATTTCCGGTTCACTCGGGCGTTCCGGGAGCCGCGCAAACCCGAGGTCAATCGTCATCCCGCGTTGCTGTTCCTCCAGAAAACGGTCGGGGTTGACACCGGTGAGGGCTTGAACAAGCGTGGATTTGCCGTGGTCGATGTGCCCAGCGGTCCCGATGATGCCCTGTTGTGCCATGGTTAGAATTCTACCGGGCAGTCAATCATCTCAAGAGAGTAATCCACATTTCATACGATGTACATATTTTAATGTAAACTGTCTATATGAGTACTGTTTACAACGTGCAAAACCAGCCACTGGCGATGCTGCAGGACAAACAAATCGTAGACGCATCGGGTCAGGTATTGGCTAACATTGGTAACAACCACCTGGAACGTGATGGAACGGTACTGGTCCGCTGGGATGGCGTATTGTTCGGACACCTTTGTGGACTTAATGTCCAAAATCTGTCTGGTCAGACGCTGGGAAGGGTTAGTGACGATTGTAAAGAGCCAATCGTGCTTGCTGCAGCATTTATGTTCTTTTTTGTGATGACAAACTAAGCAAGCGGTTGGCGGCAGTATGCCCTCAAGCCGCAGCAGTCGCCGTGCTACGGCTTTGTTGGTGGTTCTGGTTTTACAGCTGCCGCGGCCTTACCGTTGTGAAGCACACCATCCGGGTCGATACGCAGCGCAGACTTTGGAAAGTCCAGCTTTGACAACGCGACGACTTCCTTAATGGCCTTGCCTGCTTCATCAACACTTGGCCCGCGTCCGGCAGTCTGCCGCGTGGCGAGAATGTCACCGTCTTGAAATGCGCCATCCCGGGAAAGCGTTACGGTCAGCAGCGGTGCGATGCCGTTGTAACCTGCGAGACTTACTTTGTTTGTCGTACAGAAGTTGCCAAGGGAGTAGGCGATAAGGCGATTTTTGTAGAGCTCCATGCCACGGGTGACGTGCGGGCCGTGTCCGATAACTAGGTCTGCGCCATTGTCAACCACCGCGTGTGCGATTTTAAGAACATCCCCACGATTCTCCCCCATGTACTTCTCAGCACCTGGCTTTACCCTGCGGTAGTTGGAACCTTCGCCCCCGGCGTGCATCGAGAAAATGACGATATCCGTTCTCTTCGAGAGGCCACGAACCACTTTGAGGATGCCCTTGAGGTTGTTGAGGTCTGCGGTTCCCTTGTTTGGAGCGAAGGCGCAGATGCCGATTTTAAGGCCATTTTTCTCGATAATGGTGTACGGCTTTGCTGCCAGCCCGGCGTGGTCAATCCCGAGACTCTCCAAGACTTTGGTGGTGTTGCGCTGCCCGGTTGGGCCAAAGTCGCCACTGTGGTTATTGGCAAGGGAGAGGACATCAAAACCTGTTTTCTTCAGCTGAGTCGCAAGGGATTCGGGTTGGCGGAAGCGGTAGCAGACTTCGGTTTTGCCGCACTTTTTGAGCTCGCCACCTTGATCCAGGATGGTTCCCTCGAGGTTACCAAAGGCTATATCTGCGGATTCGATAAAGGTTGCGATGTTCCCGAACAGCTCTGTTCCGGGTGCTGGCAATGTCTTGGCATCG
>CAIRTT010000008.1 GCA_903881535.1 uncultured Armatimonadota bacterium | reverse complement strand
ATTCTGCAGCCAGGTCACGAGGTCGGGCCCGAGGCGTGCGACTTCATCGGACATCACGACGACGGTGCCGCCCACGGCCCACGCCAGCCAGATTTCCTCAAGCGATGAGTCATAGGACAGCGATGACCCTTGTGCGCAGCGATCGCCGGGTTGGATATCGAAATACTCGATGTCGCTTGCGACAAGGTTGGAAATCCCGGCATGGGGAATCATCACGCCTTTCGGCATGCCCGTGGTCCCGCTGGTGTAAATCAGATACGCAAGGTCGCTTGTTTCCCGCCCTGCAACGACAGGCGGCTGCGGAAATGTCCCGGTCATCAGCGTTTCATTGGTGATGACGCGCGTGCATGGGTAGCCGACATCCTTCAGGACATTTGCAAATGTCTCATCTGTGATAACGACGGATGGAGCGGCATCTGAGATGATTCTGGCGATATGCCCGGCGGGAAACACGGGGTCAATCGATACGAATGCGGCCCCGCAGCGGTTGATGCCAAGCTGCGCTGCGTAAGCGAGCGGGTTTGTCCGCGGCGTAAGGATGGCCACGATATCGCCACGCACCACTCCCATGGCCGTGAGGCAGGCGTGAATGTTCGCGGCGCTGCTGTCCAGCTCCCTGTACGTCAGACGGACACGGGGATGCTCCTCACCAAACGGCGGCGGAATATCGAGCGCAATCGCATCCGGCCAGCGCCGAGCGGCATCGTCGAAGAACGTCTCAAGCAGCTTCACAGCGTGCATTCTCCCGTCATCCGGCGGCACAGGCATTCATGATTTTCAGCGTTTATCGGCATCCCCGCCGGTCCGCACCCGCTCAATCCACTTTGGATCATCCATCCGCATGGATGGCCTCTCCCCGCGACGCTTCTCAAACTTCGGATCATCCGGGTCCATCGTGTCCGCAGGCTTGAAAATGCGGGGATCGACATTGGTATGTTTGTATGGCGCAAAGGTCGGCTTGGAGCTGAGCATGTCCGAGAGGTCGGTTGCGGTCATATCAAATTGGTTGTTCGGTCCGAGCTTGAAAATTCTGTAAATGGTTTTGATGATGCTCATGATGCTGGTGTGCTCATGGCTTACATAGCCCGGCTTGACCCACGGTCCGAGGGCTAGCACAAAGGAGCGGTGACGATCGACGTGGTCAGCATCCCCGCCGGAGTCATCCTGCGTTACGAACACCACCATCTTCTTCCACTCAGGCTGTTTCGAGAGGAACTCAATTATCCGTCCGAGGGCAAGGTCATTGTCAGCCATAAAGCTCTCCGTGTAGGGAAAGCCGCGCTTTGGCTGCGGGTCGGCGCCATGGTCATTGCAAATGGCAATGTTGATGAAGCGCGGCATTTTGCCACTGTGCTGTTGGCGGTATTTCGCGATGTCATCGATGAACCAGTCGGCCCGGACGATATCGGGGATGTTGTTATTGAACGCGGGGAAGTCAAAGCAGGTGTTGTCGAAGAGCACCTTTGGCATCGGGAAGTTGACCAGCATATTCGCACCGGACTTTGAATCGACGGTGTCTTCATCATTGTGCGGGAGCTCATAGCCCTCGCCATAGTTACGAAATGTGATTCCACCACGCGCCAAGTGTTCCCACAGCGAACCATTTTCGAGATAATCCTCAGGAATTTGGCTGCCATTTGAACCAAACGATGGCAGCCGGCCTTTTGCGGTATTGCTCAGTGCAAACTCCCAGCCGGCATAGTAGACGCGGGTTGTCCAAATGCTTGGATAGACGCCTACCAACCAGCGGTGGCCATCCCCGGAACCAGCAGGCTCCATGTAAAAGTTATCGCTGATCGCAAACTGCTTGGCGAGCTTAATGTGGTTAGGCATGATGGGCATCCGCTCGGAACGTCCCTTGGCGGCCAACCAACCATTTTCACCCAGCTGCGCGTACTCAGGCTCCCCATTTGCACCTTTGAGTTCGCCAAAAATGCCATCAAATGTGTGGTTTTCCTTGGTGAT
>CAIRTT010000007.1 GCA_903881535.1 uncultured Armatimonadota bacterium | reverse complement strand
CGCTCTCGAAAAATATCTCGCGGCCGGCATTTCGGTCGTCTCCATCAATTACCGCTATGTTTCGCAGGCGCAGGAAGCCGGGGTGAAGCCTCCTGTGAAGTGGCCGCTCGAGGATGCCGCCCGGGCATTGCAGCTGGTTCGCAGCAAGGCCGCCGCGTGGAACATTGATAAAAACCGCATCGCCGCCTCGGGCGGTTCGGCGGGAGCGTGTTCGAGTCTCTGGCTCGCATTCCATCCCGACATGGCCGATCCCAAGAGCGATGATCCTGTGGCTCACGAGTCCACCCGCCTGAGTTTTGCCGCCGTGCATGGTGCCCAGACAACCCTCGATCCGCAGCAGATGAAGGAATGGACGCCGAACAGCGGATACGGCGGACATGCGTTTGGATTCAACGGTGACAAGGAAAAGAAGATCTCATCGTTCCAGCAGTTTCTCGACAACCGCACGGTCATAGCCGCGGGTGAAAGACCACAGCTTGAACAGCGCGGTTTCTTCATTGACCCACTTCAGGCTTGGGCTGCGATCCGTGCTGAACTGGCCACGCAGGATCATGCAGTAGCGCTGCTTACCCGTGCTCGGACGGAGAACCGTGAGAAGGGATGTCTCATTAATTTCAGCGCTTGGTATCGCCGATGCCTTTGCACCTTCGATTTCCGTGATGATGTCGCCGGCTTCGAGACCAAGCTTTGCCGCCGGGCTGTCTGGAACGACTGCAGAGATCGCAAGGCCGCGGGCCTCCGGGAGCGCCGAAAACCCAAAGCCAAGCTGCGTCCCGGTACGGCGCTGCTCAGCGGCTTTTGGCGTGAACAAGCGAATATGCGAAATGCCAAATTCACGCAAGGCGGTGTTTACAACATTTGTAAATGTCGGCAGGGATGTCGCCTTATCGAGGTCGCCCTTTTGTTTTTCGAGAAAAGCCGGCCACTTGGCAAAATCCACACCCGGTACAAAGGCACGCGTGCTAACCGTTTGCTGGAGACGCTCCAGAGTGCGCTGCTTTAGTTCGGGCGTGATGGTCTGTGCGTTCACAGCCTGTGTGATCGCAAGTGAGACCGCTCCAAAGGCGGCGATGCGTGTCCATGGATGCATACAGAGACTCAACTTTCACATTCGAATGAATTCTTCCGCATAGACGCTGGTCTGCGACCCGACGTTCATCTGGGATGCACTTTGCGGATAAATCGTGCACAGATAATACCGGGATGCTGGATTAATCCAATGCCGCGGCTACAAATACAGGTGCAGCGACTTTGGCTTCTGACAAGACGGAATAGGTTGACCCGGCAGCGGAGATGCGTGCAGCAACATCGGCATCGAAGCAGCGGAGGACCATTCTTAGCGGTGGATGGACTTTGTCTGGGTGCCGTACCTGCCACTCCTCCAGCAGTGATTGTGCGACGAGTCCGATTTCAAGGTTCAGTGCATCCACAGATGTTGTTGCAATAAGCGTACTGGCTCTGTCGATACCAGCCCGCGCAAGTACAGCTGGCATCGTGGCATCTCCACTGATGATTGGGACTTTTGAGACGGGAAGCAGATCGCGCACGACGGTCTCTGAGCCTTCGATGACGACGACATCGATGCCGTGTTCGACGAGCTGATTGGCAACCGCCTGACCAACCGTACCATAGCCGCAGAGGACAACATGGCCGGATTTTCTTCGTGCGGCGACCTCTGCGCGGGCCACGATTGTTCCTCCCGCAAGCAACCAGTTTGTAAACAGGGATGAAAACACAGCGATGTTTACAACGCCGCCAACCATCAGGAGAATGCCGGCAATCTTGGCTACGAGCGGCGAATAGCGGAGACTGTAGTCGCCAAAACCGACGGTGGTTACGGTTGTCGTAGCAAAATACATCGCATCTACCCACGGGATTCCCAGTGTTACATGGAAGATCACGATGCTGGAGACCATGATGGTGCAAAGGCTTAGTGCAAGAAAAACGATGTCTCGTTTCCTCGGCGTGAGCGAGATGGATGGTCGCTGACGCCGTCGCGGATGCGTGATGGAATTCGGACTGCCATGGTTTTGTCGTACCGCTTCTGTAAAGGCTGCAGCAGCCTCAACTGCCGGGCTGAGCACCCTGTGAATGCCGAACTCGCGTTCCAGCCGATTCGAAAGGCGTTCGTTGCTGGAGCGCATCACCACACGGACATTGGGGACCGATGCGCGGAGTTCCAAGGCGACCTCAAGGTTCAATGCATCATCTGCGGCGGTGATAATAGCAGCATCCATTGTGTTTAGATGGACTTGTGCCCGAACAGTGGAATCCCGCATATCGCCTTGGATGATCATCGCGCCTGTGGCGATAGCCGCCTCGAGCCGGTCGTGACGGGTGTGAGAATCGGTGATGACGATGACATCCGCGCCACGGGCACGGAGCAGCTCGACTACTTTTAGTCCGAAGCGCCCAAGGCCACAGACAAGCACACGTTTTGTCATGGGTAAGTGTACCGTCTAGGCAAAAGTGTGTTTTTGCATTGATGAGTTTGGGTGTCCATAAACCCCGGAGTCACACCCGCGGCGTGTTGCTTGTTTGAATTGCATCTCCCTAGAAAACACAAAAACACCCCAAACACAAAAAGTGAAAAGGGTGTTTTCATCAACTAAACAAACAACTTAGACCAAAGCCAGCGCCTGCTCGAGGTCTGCGATGATGTCCTTCGGATCCTCAATGCCAACCGACAAGCGGATAAAGCCCGGCGTCACACCCGCGGCGTGCTGCTCCGCCGGCGTCAGCTGCTGATGCGTCGTGCTTGCAGGGTGGATGATCAAGCTCTTTGCATCCCCGATGTTTGCCAGTAGCGAGAACAACGTCACGCTGTCAATCAACTTACGGCCTGCTGTTGCGGCCTCTTCATCAGTGCCCGCCAGCTCAAAGCCGACTAGCGCACCGTACTGAATATTGCCGCGGCTGTCCTTGCGATGGTAGCGGTTGGAAACGGCATGGCTTGGATGCGATTTCAGTCCAGGAAACGTTACCGACTTTACCTTAGGATGGTTCGAAAGGTAGTTCGCGACGACCAATGCATTGCTGGAGTGACGCTCTAAACGCAGGTGCAAGGTCTCCAGTCCCTGAAGGAAGAGGAAGCTGTTGAATGGTGACAGCGCTGCGCCGAAATCACGCATCCCCTGGAGGCGGACCTTGAGCACAAAGGCGATGCTTCTCAGTGGCTCTGGGAGGTTGGCAAAGACGAGGCCGTGGTAGCTGGCATCCGGTTCCGTAAAGCCAGGGAAACGCCCGGAACCAAACCAGTCAAACTTGCCGGAATCGACAATGACACCACCAATTGAGTTACCGTGGCCACCAATAAACTTAGTTGCCGAATGCACCACGATGTCCGCTCCGTGTGCGATCGGGTTGACGACAGCCGGACTTGTGGATGTGTTGTCAATGATCAGTGGCAAACCATGCTTGTGGGCGATTTCTGCAACAGCTGCGATATCAATCGTGTCAAGCTTTGGATTCCCAATGGTCTCCGCATAAATCGCCTTGGTGTTTGGCTGAATCGCCGCTTCAAAGGCACTTGGGTCAAATGGATCGACAAAGGTTGTCGTGATGCCAAGCTTTGGCAGCGTATGTCGGAAGAGGTTCCATGTGCCGCCATACAGGCTGGTGGATGAAACGATGTGATCGCCGGTTCCCGCGATGTTCAAGATAGCAAGCGCTTCTGCAGCCTGTCCACTGGCGGTTGCAAGCGCCGCCGCACCGCCCTCGAGAGCTGCAATCCGCTTTTCAAAAACATCGTTGGTTGGGTTCATCAACCGCGTGTAAATGTTTCCAAGTTCAGCAAGTGAGAACAGGTTTGCCGCATGCTGTGCATCCCGGAAAACAAAACTGGATGTCTGATAAATAGGAACCGCACGCGCACCCGTTGTTGGATCAGGAACCTGGCCTGCATGCACAGCAAGCGTATCAAAGCCCAAAATCGATTCATCCAATGCCATTGAAGTTCTCCTGGAAAGTTAAGGTATGCGTATAGTCTAGAATCCCAAGACTCAAAATGCACGTAATCCAGTAGGAATATAGATGTATTTTTAGACATCAGCGTCTTTGTGATCGAAAGGCCCTCTGATTTTTGCCCTCATAACCCGAAGAATCCCTTATCGAGTGGTCAATTTTCCGGATTCTGGAGTCCTGTCTAGTGTCCATAGCACCAATGTCCAAGTAGGCCGCTATGAAGATGAATACATTTTCAAGTCTGGTGATGTCTCGACGCAATTCCAACCTGCTGAAGACTGCCAATATTCCCGATGATTACCTCGACTAGTGGTCAAATTTCCGGTTTCTGGAGTATGTTTACATGGTGTATAGGGCGAACTTCATCGCGGCAATCTTTTCCACAACCTTCGTCCTGTCCGCAGGGATGCACGCTTTCGCACGTCCGTCCGAAACCCTCTTTTCGCCCGCTGAGCGCGAGAAAATCG
>CAIRTT010000006.1 GCA_903881535.1 uncultured Armatimonadota bacterium | reverse complement strand
TCCCAGAGCTTTGCAGCATCCCCAGCCGTCAATGTTTCACCATTTACGGTCACCGATCCGCTGATCAGCTGGAAGTACGCGATGCGCCCGGCTTCGAGCGGGTGGCTAATGGTTCCGTTGTCCAGCATCGATGCGTAGATTTCAGCATCCTGGTGGATTTCAAGGGAGTTATCTCGGCCATCCCGGCTGGCGATTGCTTGGAGGCGGTTGCGCTTTTGCGCATCGGTGAAGTGTGCCTCCCCGTAGCGCGGCGTTATTCCCTTCGACTTCGGCATAATCCAAAGCTGAAGAAGGTGCAGCCACTGCGAATCCGAGCCATTGAACTCAGAGTGATTTACTCCGGTCCCGGCGCTCATCCGCTGGACATCCCCCGGATAAAGCGTCCCGCCGCCGCCCGTTGAGTCCTCGTGCTTGAGGCCACCCGCGACGACATAGGTGATGATTTCCATGTCTTCGTGTGGATGCATCCCGAAGCCGCGCGTCGGCGCAAAGTGGTCTTCGTTTATGACCAACAGTGGCCCAAAATGGACATGCTTTGGGTCTTGGTAATTCGCAAAGGAAAAGCTGTGGTGGGCTTTGAGCCAGCCGCGGTCAACGATGCCGCGCTCGAGGGATGGACGTAGAGTTACCATGTAAATGTCTCCTGTACTGCTATCATAACTTAAATAACTTTACTGGATAGTAAAAAGTTCCAGTTAGCGTTATGTGACGCGTCGGTTTTCATCATCAGAATGTAGTTTGCTTTGATGTTCACTGAGCTGCACTCCCAACGAATCCATCGCACGCCGGAAGCAAGCCTACGGGCAAAACGGGTATAACAAAGCACGTTTCGAGGGGAAAAGGACAGGACTATGACGACGGCGACCGCACTTCCGACGACCACACTCACCAAGCGGGGACCGGAGAGTGATATCAGCGATATCGCCGACAAGGTGTTTGACAATATCCGTATTTCACCGGATGAAATCCTAAGGCTTTTCCACCACCCAAACCTCGCTGACCTCGCGATGCTCGCTGATGTAGTCCGTCAGCGTCTCGTTCCAGGCCACGATGTCACCTACATCGTCAGCCGCAACATCAACTACACCAATATCTGCTGGGTGCGCTGTTCCTTCTGTAACTTCTACCGCACGCCAGGCTCGAATGCGCCCGATTCGTACGTCCTCACACGGGACGAAATCCACCAGAAGCTGACCGAGCTCTCCGCTCTCGGTGGCGTTGAAATGCTGATGCAGGGTGGCCTCAACCCCAAGCTCAAGCTGGAGTGGTACGAAGAACTTCTCTCATGGATGCGCGATGAGTTTCCACACATCATCCGCCATTGCTTCTCACCTGCCGAGCTCATTTACATCGCGAAAATCAGCAAGCTCAGCATGCACGAGATGCTGACCCGCCTCAAAGCTGCGGGACTTCAGAGCATCCCAGGTGGCGGCGCAGAAATCCTTACGGACCGAGTCCGTAACTTCATCAGCCCGTACAAAGACACCGCCGATGAGTGGCTTAACTGCATGGAAACCGCACACGCCGTCGGAATCTATTCCACGGCAACGATGATGTACGGCAGCATCGACACCTTCGAGGACCGCGTCGAGCACCTGGTGCGCCTGCGGAATCTTCAGGACATTTCGATGAACAACAGCCCGGCACACTTCCGTGCATTTGCGGCGTGGAACTACCAACCGGATGGCACTGAGCTTGGCGGCCTGCGCGCAAGCGGCTTTGACTACCTGCGGACGATTGCCATCAGCCGTATCGCGCTCGATAACTTCCCGCACATGCAGGCCAGCTGGGTCACCCAGGGTCCGAAAATCGGTCAGATTTCGCTGGGCTACGGCGTGGATGACTTTGGCCAGACGATGATGGAAGAGAACGTCGTATCCGCTGCCGGGTGTACATTTGCGGTGCCGATTTCCGAAATGGAACGCCTAATCACGGATGCCGGCTACACTCCAGCGCGCCGTAACACCCGCTACGAGCGTGTCTAGGATTCGTTAGTTTTTACGCGGGGCTGGCTTAGGCTTTGCGTCATCGAGGGGCACGATATAAACCAGTGCTCCCATTGCCTGGTCTTCCTTGACGCCGGCGTGGCATTGTACACACGAGCGGTCGGTGACCACTGGGCGGATGGCGACATAAGTGGACTTACTCGGAATCTCAAAGTTCGTACCCGCTTCGATATCCTTTAACCGATTGTTGATCGGCTTGATGAATGGCTTTAGCAGCGCATGGCCATCATCGCCGCGAACGGCCCGGAGGTTGGTGTACTTGCCATCCCGGTACCCGATAATTGCCTCGATGACTCCCGGCTTCTCTGACTTGATAGACGTATCAGCCTGCCGGTGATTGATGTGTGCAAAGCCAACGATCAGCGGCTTACCCGATGCCTGAACGCGCTTTACGAATGCAAGGGTGTCTTCATCATCGGTTGGGCGACCCGTGCTAACGAGAATGTTTTCGTGCCCGGACAGAACAGGCATCCGAGAGATGCCAAATCGGCCATCTTCACTGGTCTTGAAGCGTCGCTGGAGCATGTTGTCGAGGCTTTTGACTAAGGACTTCGCATCCGATAACGGGTTTGCTGTGGCAACTGCAACGCTAACTGCCAACGGAATGATCATTAGGGCAAGCTTTTTCATTGGGAATCCTGAGTGTTACGCAAGAAGTAGGCGGTGTGGTGAAAGTAGGCTTTCATTCCATCCACATACGGCGCAAATGCCGGCGTTGTTTCCAGTGCTTTGTCCATGTGGCTCAGCCAAGCATCCGCAGCTTTGGTGTCAACCTTGTAGGGAGAGTGGCGCATCCGCAGCCTTGGATGCCCATGTTGCTCCGAGTAGATGGCAGGGCCGCCAAAGTATTGAATGAGAAAGAGTGCGAGGCGCTCACGGGCTCCCGCCATGTCATCATCCGGATACATCGGGCGGATAATCGGATCAGTCTCGATGCCATCGTAGAAGCGGTCAACGAGCTCTGCGAAGGCATCTGCTGCGCCGCCATCCGTGCCGCCAAGCAGCTCCCAGATTGACTTCTGCCGCTCAACGGTATCAGAAATGGATAACATTGCCGGTCTCTGCGCTTTCGATTCCTGCGGTCAGCACTTGCATCGACTTGCGGACGCTGTCCATGCGCACCGCGAGTGGTGCGGTTCCATGAATGGCTGCTGCGATGTTCTCGTAGTAGTTCCTCCAGCGACCAGGTTGTGTCTTGACCGGCGTGATGGTGGAGCCTGTGTAGATTTTTCCGAAGGACTCTGGCTGTTCAATACCGCCATCGATGGACCCTGCGATCATCGCCAGCTCCTGTGGGTCAACACCGTATTTCACAAATGTGCCGGCAGAGCCGTGGAGACAGAAGCGGGGCTTGGAGTAAGCGGTGTTCCCAGAGAGGTCACAGACGGCGGTGCGGCCACCTTCGAACGTGATGACTATGGTGGCTTCGGAGTCTGTGTCGCTATCTGCGTAGTCATAGCTGCGCCGGGCGTAGACACTGGCGACAGGTTCGGGGAAGAATT
>CAIRTT010000005.1 GCA_903881535.1 uncultured Armatimonadota bacterium | reverse complement strand
CGCCTGAAGTCGATCACATTGCATCGTTTACGATCGCCGGCGGTCTGCTAAAGTCGCTGATCAAGGAAGTCAATTTTGCTGTTTCAACAGATGAAACGCGTGTCATTTTGACTGGAGTTCTGCTCAAATTTGATGGAACAGCCATCAAACTGGTCGCAACAGATACGCATCGTCTGGCAGTAACAGAGGGAAATGTAGCGAGTGGCGACGGTGCAGGAAATGCTGTGGTCCCTGCCCGTGCTATGAATGAAGTTCTCCGTTTGGCTGGCGACGATGACGCAGTCCAGGTTGTCCTCGCAAATGGTCAGGCACGCTTTGAATTCCGAAAACGTGCGGATGACAAAGACACCGATGCAGCAACGGTAACTGGCCTGGATGGTCGCTTCCGAGTTGACACAACGACGATGATCACACAGCTAATCGATGGTCAATTTCCAAACTATGAGCGCGTTATCCCGCAAAACTATGACCGCAAACTGACCATCGACCGCAGTGACTTCATCGCAAGCGTGAAGCGTGTTGCCATTGTTGCTAAAGAAAACGCGCAGAGGGTTGTCCTCGAAACACAAGGCGACCAGCTGGCGCTGACTGCCGAGAGTGGAACGATTGGTACTGGTCGGGATGAGATCGAAGTTGCCCGTGAAGGTGCTGATATTGCAATCGCCTTCAATGCCAAGTACCTGGCTGATGCGCTAAATGCAATTGATGCCGAGGGAGTAGCTCTGGAAATGACAGAACCACTACGACCAGGAGTTATCCGACCGGTTGGCGGAAACAGGCCTGCCTATCTATGCGTTTTGATGCCAATGCAGGTAATCTGATACACAGTAATAATTTGTATATGTCGTTTCGTAGTTGACTAGTTAAGGGCATCTCATGTGGATGCCCTTGGCGTGTGTAAGGTGAATAATATGCGCATTGAGCATCCGCTTCTTTTTCTGATTCTGTGTGGTGGCATCGCAGGCTGTTCCGCACCAGCAAAGCAAACCGATGCTAACAAGACAGCACGCATTAGTTCGCCTGTTCAGATCGCGAATTCCAAAGCAGATTCGTTCATCGAATCGGTCTCGGTTAGCGGGTCGGTAAAAGCGCTTAACGTCTACCAAGTAGCCCCGCGTATTGGAGGCCGTATTGCCACGGTCAGCGTAACCGAAGGACAAACTCTATCCGCTGGCCAGGTGATTGCAACGATAGAAACCAAGGATTTTGAGATTGCGCTTGCAGGTGCGACCGCACTTCAAACCAGTGCCTCAGCAGCCATTCTCCAATCCCAAGCCAACATAAATGTCGCCCGGTTGCGATTGAGTCAGGCAAAACGCTCTCTTGAATCCCAAGTAACGAGTGGAGATGTAGGCATCCGTGATGCGGAAGATGCCCTATCGATCGCGAAAGAACAGCTGGAGATCGCCAAACGGCCACAGCGCACGCAGGAAATCATCGCAGCAGAAAGCACTGTCGCACAGGCTGAAGCAAACGTTGTAAAGGCATCCGCAGATCGAAAACGCTACGATAGCCTCGTTCGCGAAGGCGCCGCATCCCAGTCGCAGCTTGATCAAGCGGTCAATAGCGAGGCTGTCGCAACCGCATCACTGCGATCGGCTACCGCACAGCTGGACTTAGCGAGAACCGGTGGACGATCAGAATCGATAAAGCAGGCTGAGTTTGTCGTCCGGCGCGCAGAACAAGCATTACGCCTTGCCAAGTCAAGCTCTATTACATCGAACATCAAAGAAGATGATGTAGCAGCCGCAAAAGCTGCGCTTGAACAGTCCATGGCAGCATTGTCACAGGCCAAGGCATCAGCGGCCAATGCAGCATCATCCGTTGCGCAGGCAAAGCAATCCCTCGCCGAATGTACCGTGCGTGCAACTATGTCCGGACGTGTTGCAAAACGTCTTGCAGAACCCGGACAGTCCATTTCCGTCGGCGACCCAATCGTTCAAGTTGTCCCTGCTGGAACACTTGTGTTTGAAGCCAGTGTTCCCGAAAGCGATGTCAATAAGGTTCGCCAAGGGACGCAGGCCACTCTCGAAATCAGCGGTGTGAACAGATCGATCACAGCGATGGTTCTGGATGTCTCTCCTATCGCAGAGCAAAACTCCAGAAATTACCGCGTGCGTTTAAATATCTCCGGTGATGTAAGTGATGTGCGCTCAGGGATGTACGGCACCGCAAACATCCAGATCCGAAAGCTGGATGCAACCGGAATTCCGAAATCAGCTCTGGTAACCAAAACCGATGGCTCAACATATGTTTACGTTGTTGAAAACGAAACTGCGAAGCTAAAGCCGATCAAAGTTCTGTATCAGAATGCAGAAACGTGCGCCGTTTCAGGCATCGAAGCGGATGAAGTTGTTGTCATTAATGGAATCGGCAACTTGTCCGATGGATCCGCTGTCCGCATCCCGAAGGGCCAATAACAGATGTCCTTGACGCAACTCAGTATCAAACGCCCAATCGCGATTTTGATGCTTTTCGCGGTCCTTACAATCTTGGGATTGCAAGGCCTATTCAAAATGCCTGCAGAGCAGGATCCTCGTATTGACTTTCCGTTTATCTCTGTCAGCACGGTTTACCCCGGTGCAGGCCCCGGTGAAATCGAAACGCTGATCTCGAAGCCCATTGAGGATGCTGTCTTCAGTGTCAACGGGATTAAGAATGTAACCAGTGT
Source organism: uncultured Armatimonadota bacterium (assembly GCA_903881535.1). GTDB lineage: Bacteria > Armatimonadota > Armatimonadia > Armatimonadales > Armatimonadaceae > CAIRTT01. The sequence goes on along the minus strand of CAIRTT010000005.1, from coordinate 1,215 downwards.
CTCGCAACAGGGTATATCGATTGTTGCGATCGAATTTCAGCTTGGTGTGGATGTCGATACAGCGGCGGCCGATGTGCGTGCGAAGGTTGACTCCGTGCGCCGTGCGCTACCGCAGGCCGCAGATGTCCCCCTCATCGGTAAATTTGACACCGGTTCTGCACCAATTATGTTTCTTGCTGTCCGGTCAAAATCTGGACGTGATTCACGCGAAATCCGTGATCTCTGTGACAGGACCATCAAGGACCGCCTAAGCCAGGTAGCCGGCGTCGCTGCTGTAAACGTTATCGGTGGAGACAAGCGCGAAATCGCGATCCAGTTGAATCGTGGCAAGCTGGATGCGATTGGCTTGACAGTCTCCGATGTCGTGAGTGCCATCCGCGCTCAAAACCTCAATCTGCCTGCAGGGCGGGTCACTGAATCCGTACGGGATTACGCGGTCCGCGTGGTCGGCGAATTTAAAGATTCGAGTGAAATCGCAGAGCTTGAGTTCACAGTCCAGCTCGCAAGTGGCCCAAAGAGCATTCGCCTGAAAGACATCGCGGTTGTCCGTGATGCGGCACGTGAACGCACTGAAAGTGCATCGTTGGCGAAACGAGACGAAAGCGGGAAGATCACTGAGTCTACGGACACGGTAACCCTCTCGGTGCAGAAGATTAGTGGCGGTAACACGGTTGATATCGCGCGTGGTATTGACAAGCAGCTCGCAGATGCAAAAGTTCTTCTGCCAGCGGACATCGAAATTACCACGACCAGCAATCAAGCGAAGGAAGTCGAGGAAAACCTCCTTGATGTCCAGCACACCCTTTTAATCGGTGCATTCCTTGCCGTCATGATTGTCTATATGTTTTTGCACAATCTCCGCGGAACGATGATTGTCGCAATTGCGATTCCAGCATCCATTGTGTCCACCTTCCTTGTAATGCAAGCGCTTGGCTTCACCTTGAACTCGATGACGTTACTTGGGCTTTCCCTCGCAGTAGGAATTCTAGTTGATGACTCCATCGTCGTCTTGGAGAACATTTACAAATATCTTGCACTTGGGTATCCACCGGATGAAGCAGCACTAAAAGGTCGTGGCGAGATTGGCCTTGCCGCACTTACGATTACCCTCGTCGATGTGGTGGTCTTTGTGCCAGTTGCGTTTATGGGCGGAATCGTCGGTCAGTTCTTCAGAAGCTTTGGAGTTACAGTCGCTGTCGCAACGCTATTCTCATT
>CAIRTT010000004.1 GCA_903881535.1 uncultured Armatimonadota bacterium | reverse complement strand
GCATCGCCGTCATTGCAAAGATGTCGGTTCCCTCTACCATGCCGCGAAGCTAACTCTTGAGCAAGCTGTTCCGGGACTCGACCGGGTACCGACGGATGAACGCTGGAAGCGTTACGCGGCTGGTGACACACGCGATATTGGTCTGAAAGTGCTGGCATTCAATGTTGGGCGCTATCTCTTGATCGCAGCGAGCCGGCCAGGCGCGCTGCCAAGTGGTCTCCAAGGCGCATGGAACGCCAATTATTCGGCGCAGTGGAGCGGCAACTACCAAGTTAACATCAATGTTCCATTGATCTACATGGGAGGCGCATCGCTGGGGCTTGCAGCCTGCAATGAACCATTCATGGATTGGATCAGTGCGCAAGCGATCCCGGGCCGCGATGTAGCAAAAGCCTACTACGGCACTAAGGGCTGGGTGACCAACGCAACGGGAAACATTTGGGGCTATGCCGCAAATGGTCTTGACCTAGAATGGGGCCTCTTCCCAAGTGGCGCAGCCTGGCTTTGCAGGCATCTGTGGGACCAGTATCAGTTCACCGCTGACAAGACCTTCCTGAAAAAGCAAGCGTATCCAGTCATCTGCGATGCGGCTTTGTTCTGGCTGGAAAACCTGCAGGAGCACAAGGGTGAGCTCGTAGCGATTCCATCCGTGAGCGCCGAGCAGCGCTCCGTCAATGGCTTTCTTGAAATCCCCTATCAGGATGTTGTCTTCATCCGGGATCTCTTCCGCAATACGCTCAAGGCAGCGGCGGTACTTGGAAAGCAGGATAGTTTCACCAAGCGCGTGACTGATGCGCTGGCACGGCTTGCGCCACTTCGCATCGGAAAGCATGGCCAGCTGCAGGAGTGGCTTCCGGATATCGACGACCCGATGTGTCGTCACAGGCATTTTATGCACCTTTCGGCGCTGCATCCATGTGATGAGATTGATGTCCGCAGCGACACTGCGTTGGCGGATGCCATCCGGGTGTCGATGAATATGCGCGGGGATGGAAGTAACAAGGAAAGACTCGACCCGAAGTACACGGATAAGTGGCCATGTAAGTGTAGGCACGTTGGCAGCCCACGCGATGAACACATTGGCGGGAACTGGTCCCGTTCGTGGAAGGTCTGGCTTTGGGCGCGGTTGTTCGATGGCGACCGTGCGGACAAAATTTTGGGCGAGTTGATTGGTGAGGCGGGCATGGAGAATATGTGTCAGTACCAACAGGTTCCACCAAATCGCACGCCGATGCAGCTTGATGGCGCGATCACAACCCCGGGAGCCATCACGGAGCTGTTGGTACAGAGTCATTTGGATGCGCTTGAGCTGCTTCCAGCGCTTCCGAGTGCCTGGACAAGCGGAAAGCTTGTGGGAGTCTGTACACGCTTTGGCTGGGATGTTACTGTTGCGTGGAGAGCAGGTCAGCTGCTCAATGCTGTCATAACTGCAAAGCGCGCAGGGGAGCACATTGTCCGGTATGGCGCCCGCGAGGTGGTTCTCAAGCTGGATCGTGGACAATCTGTTGTACTTGGTTCAGATTTGGTGATGATCGAAGGGTAATGTGCCACTTGTAGTCGAAACTCAGCTGTTCAAGCTGAGTTACGGTGGCAAAAATAACACCAGCCGGACTGCGAAGCAGTCCGGCTGGTGCGTTCTAAGGGTGGGATGGACCCGCCTCTGGGCGTCATCATGACACCAGGAGCAAGCCCTGGGGCTAAAATCAGCCCGCGAGCCCTTCCCGGAGATTATCAT
>CAIRTT010000003.1 GCA_903881535.1 uncultured Armatimonadota bacterium | reverse complement strand
CAGTTTCTAGTTGACGATCTTGCTGTGTCGCAAAGCTTTGTTGACCTAACGGGTGTCACCGTTGCGTACCATGACTCGTGTCACGCGATGCGAAATATGGGCATTTATGAACAACCTAGAACGCTCCTGACTTCTGCAGGAGCATCACTCGTTGAATGGGACAGTAGCTGCTGTGGTTTTGGAGGGTTATTTAGCGTAAAGCTTCCGCAAATTTCAACGGCAATGCTTGACCGGAAGTTGGATTCAGTCACAGATGCTTTGTCCGCCGATTTTCTAACCAGCACTGACCTCGGATGTTTGCTGCAGCTGGACGGCGGTTTACAACGACGTTCAACCCGAATCAAAACTGTGCATATCGCAGAGCTACTTGATCCAGCCAACAGAGTTCACACAAAATGACACCCACATCAAAATCCTTCAAGGACATTCACGAGACTGAACTGACGAAGTTTGACATGCGGGCTGCCGTGTTGCGTGGGACATCCACCGTAGATGCAAGGCGTAAGACAGCATGTGCAGAGCTTGACACCGATGACCCATCGGGATATCAGGCGATGCGGACAAGAGCCGCTGAGATAAAAGATACTGTTCTCGCGGATTTACCAGCCTATATCGAGATGTTCGCAAACAATGCCGAGGCTGCTGGGGCACAAGTGCATTTTGCTGCTGATGCTGCCGATGCAAGAACGTCTATTCTGGAAATAATCCGTTCCACTGGCGCGAAGGTTATCGTCAAAAGCAAGTCCATGGTTTCTGAGGAGATTGACCTAAACGCTGCCCTCGAGCTTGATGGCTACCGTGTGATTGAAACAGACCTTGGTGAGTTCATCCTCCAACTCGAACACGAGCACCCGAGTCATATAGTGTTACCAGCGGTACATAAGCCAAAAGTTGAAGTCGAGCGAATGTTCAATAAGCTCTATGATTCGCCGATCGGTGCTTCAGCCGATGAATTGGCGCAGACAGCAAGAAGAGTCATTCGCCAGGATTTCCTTGATGCCGAAGTTGGTATATCTGGTGGCAATTTCCTTGTTGCCGATACCGGTTCTATCGTCATCGTTGAAAATGAGGGCAACGCCAGACTTACAACCAGTCTGCCAAAGTGCCATATAGCAATCGTTGGCATTGAGAAGATTATTCCAACAATCGATGATTTGCCGCTCTTTCTAAATCTGCTTAGTCGCAGTGCAACAGGTCAGCGGTCAACCGTCTTTGTCAGTACGATCACGGGTCCGAAGACATCGGATGAGCCGGATGGCCCTGAACACATGCATATCGTGTTGGTGGATAACCGAAGGTCAACGATTCTCGCCGATGAAAAGCTTCGTCCCATTCTTCGCTGTATACGTTGTGCAGCATGTGTAAATACGTGTCCCGTTTATCAACAGATCGGGGGACATGCTTATGGTTGGGTGTACTCAGGACCTATTGGCGCGATCTTAGATCCAGTGCTTTTGGGACTAGAGAATGCCTATCACCTCCCATATGCAAGCAGCCTCTGCGGGGCATGCACCGAAGTCTGTCCAGTCAAGATTCCCATTGATGACATCCTTGTCGAACACCGGAAGAGAGCCGTAAGTGAATCGCTCACGGGTTCACTTGAAGCGATGGCGATGGCTTCTTTTGCCACCGTGATGGTCAATCACAACCTCTATGAAGCGGCGACGCGCCTCGCGGCGGTGATGCCATCCTCAAATGGTCGCACGTCGCGTTTACCATTACCGGTCATCACAGACTGGCAGTCATCGAGGGACCTCCCGGCAATCAAAGGTCCCCGCTTCCGTGATATATGGAAACAACGCCTGGCAGCGGCTGGAGCCAATCATGGAGCGTAATCTGTTTCTAGCGCAGCTGCGGAGCAGAATGCCCCAGCCTACGACAAAGCCTGAGCAGTTGGAGATGCCAGCCCAGAGGGTGCTTTCGGCAGAGCGTCGCCTTGAGTTGTTTATTGAGCGTGCGACAGCAGCGCTCACACACGTACATGTATGTCGCTCTGAAGAAGCGGTGATTGGAGTGATTGAAGCAACGATTGGCCACGACTCTTACGTCGACACGGGTTGTAGTCAGAATGCAGCGCTCCTTGCAAAGCTGACCGGACCGTCAAAGCATGTAGTGTCCGATGACCATGATGTAAAGTTTGGAATCAGTGAGGCACGACTTGGAGTTGCACTGACAGGTAGTTGTGTGTTCGATGCTTCCCAGCATCGTGGAGGCACCCTCCTCCCACCAAGGCACATCATATTATTGAATGCAAGCGACATTGTTGAGGACCTGTACGCGGCATACGCGGTGGTCGGTGAATCGTTGCGGACATCACGCACATCGGTGTTCGCCTTCCACACTGGCCCGAGTCGTAGTGCGGACATAGAACAGACAATGGCACTCGGAGTCCACGGCCCTGGCGATGTCCACGTGTTGGTATTTGCATTCCCGTCTGGTGAGTGATAACCTCACGGGGTTGTAACGAGGCATTCGTGTCGTCTGATCAATAAGGCGCGCTAGTTCCGTCCGGGGGGACGGCTATGCGGGCCCAGAAACTTCATCTCGAAGGAGATCCCCCAATATGAGTTTGCCCACGGATGTTGCAGCACAGGTTGTTGCAGATTACAAAACCCACGAGTCTGACACAGGCTCCCCAGAAGTTCAGATTGCGTTGCTTACAGCACGTATCACCCAGTTGACCGGTCACCTCAAGGTGCACAAGCATGACCACCACACACGTCGTGGACTGTTGATGCTGGTCGGACGCCGCAAGCGTTTGCTGGGTTATCTTTACAATGTGGATGTAGAGCGTTATCGCTCACTGGTTCAGAGGCTCGGTATTCGGTCTCGTCTTTAGGTCGCTGAGCGGCCCAAAGCGGAGGGCGCCCGCAAACATTTGCGGTGCGCCTTTCGTGTTTTTACAGCACCCGTAAACAAGCGGATCAAGTGCTGAGCGTGCGTTGAAGAAGGAAACTAAACATACATGTCAACTTTACATTCTGTTGACTTCACACTGCCTGATGGCCGTGTTGTAACAGTTGAAACCGGCAAGCTTGCCATGCAGGCAAACGGTTCGGTCACCGTTAGAGTCGGTGACACCATCATTCTGGCGACTGCCACGATGAGCAGTCAGCTGCGTGGTGGGATTGACTTTTTCCCACTGACCTGTGATTACGAAGAGCGTAAATACGCTGTGGGCAAGATCCCTGGTGGATTTGTCAAGCGTGGTGGCCGTCCATCCGAGAAGGCAACCCTGGTTTCACGTCTGATCGACCGTCCACTGCGCCCATTGTTCGACAAGGGCATGCGTAACGACGTTCAGGTAATCGCGATGCCATTATCTGTCGACCTTGACAATATGCCCGACGTTCTTTCCGTTCTCGCAGCATCTGCTGCGCTAACCATTTCGAGCATCCCGTGGGCTGGCCCTATTGGTGCCGCACGTGTCAGCATCGCTGAGGACGGTTCGTTTATTGCTAACCCATCGCAGGAGCAAATTGCTGCATCCCCGCTCGACCTCGTGGTCTCGGGAACGGCAAAGGCAATCCTGATGGTCGAAGCCGGCGCAAGCGAAGTTTCTGAAGAAACGATGCTTGCAGCATTTGACTTCGCACACGATGTCATCAAGACGCAGTGCGCTGCGCTTGAAGAGCTTCGTGCCAAGGCTGGCAAAGAAAAGCTGACCGTGTCCCTACACGAAGTCAACTACGAAATCCTCAAGGTCATCCGTGAGCAGTTCGGTGCGACGATGCGTGCCGGTCTTCAGGATCCAGACAAAGCAAGCCGTGAAGCTGGCTTGACCTTATTGATCAATCAGGTCGTAGATGCCCTCAAGGCAACCTACCCTGACAATATCGCTGACCTCAAGGAAGCCGCCGACAAGGTTGTCAAGGAACAGCTGCGTGACCTTATCCTTACGGAAGGCCGCCGCCCTGATGGTCGTGGCACGACAGACATTCGCAAGATTACTTGTGAAGTCGGTCTCCTGCCTCGCGTTCACGGGACTGGTCTGTTCACGCGTGGCCAGACGCAGGTCCTCACAACCTGTACGCTTGGTTCCCCAGGCGATGCACAGATGGTCGACACCCTCGAAGAAGACGGCGAAAAGAAGTACATGCACTTCTACAACTTCCCGCCATATTCGGTTGGTGAAGCCCGTCCAATGCGCGGTCCTGGTCGCCGTGAAATCGGTCATGGAGCCCTGGCTGAGCGTGCACTGATTGCAGTACTTCCTGATCCATCAACGTGGCCTTACACGATGTTGCTGACCAGCGAAGTCCTTGAATCCAATGGCTCGACATCACAGGCATCCGTCTGTGGCTCAACCCTCGCACTCCTCGATGCAGGCGTTCCTATCAAGGCACCTGTCGCGGGCATTGCAATGGGTCTTATCAGCGATGAAGCAACCGGTAAGTACGCTGTCCTTACTGATATCCAGGGAATGGAAGACTTCTCCGGTGATATGGACTTCAAGGTCGCTGGTACGGCAAAGGGCATCACCGCCCTGCAGCTCGACACAAAGATTCAGGGTATTCCCCGTGATGTCTTTGTCGAAGGCTTTGCCCAGGCACTCGAAGCCCGCTTGTACATCCTTGGCAAGATTAATGAGGCCATCGGTGCTCCACGTGAAGAGATGTCCGAATACGCTCCACGTATCATCTCCCTCAAGATTGATCCTGAGCAGATCGGTTCCATCATCGGACCGGGTGGCAAGAACATCAAGAAGATCTGTGCTGAAACAGGTGCGAAGATTGACATCGAGCAGGATGGCTCGGTTCACATCACCGCAACTGACGGCATCGGTGGCGATGCAGCTCGTAAGATCATCGAAGATATGACCCGGTTGGTGAAGCCTGGTGATGTCGTCGAAGGACGTATCACACGCTTCCTGCAATTCGGTGCATTTGTTGAGATTGGCGGAGGCCGTGATGCCCTTGTCCACGTCTCGCAGCTCAGTGACACACCACCATCACGGCCAGATGAAAATCTCAAGCTGGGTGATGTGATGACTGTTCGCATCACCGAAGTCGATGGACAGGGTCGTGTCAATGCCACAGCACGTGGCTTGGAACTGCCGTTTGATCCAGAGAATCCTGAACCAGGTCGTCCACCACGCCCTACGGGTGACCGTGGCGGCCGCGGTGGTGATCGTGGCGGTGACCGTGGTGGTTTCCGCGGCGGCGACCGTGGTGGTGACCGTGGTGGTCGTGGCGGAGACCGCGGTGGTGACCGTGGTGGTTTCCGCGGCGGAGACCGTGGTCCACGACCAGAGCGGGATGCAGAGCCACAAGCCGATGCACCAGCACCAGTCGTAGATGTTGAAGAAGGCGACGGCATGCCAAAGGCACGCTTCCGTCCACGTCGCTGATACGTAGTCTCAGCTATCTAGCGAAAGCCCTCAGGAGTGAATCCTGGGGGCTTTTGTTTGTAGTAGGGATATGTTTCTGAATGCCAGTGGTGGATGTTATGTTTTGAGCTTCAATCTGTGTAAGACGGGTCAGGTTCCGTTAAGCTGGTCAGACGCTTAGGTCGCGCCAGATGCCAAAGGCCCGCATTCGTCTACATCACTGATGCGTGTGCTTATCTAACATGCAAAAGCCCTCGGGATTGAATCCTGAGGGCTTGTATGAGTGGCTGGAAGGTATGCGCCTATGCCAGCGTTAAACCTTACTTCTTCGCTGGCGACCAGGTAAGTCCGGTCACCATAAGATCCTCTGGAGAGATTGCAAACGGTGGCAGAGACGCATCAATCGGCACTACGTAGACACGCCCTTTGCTGATGTACGCTACCTGCTTGCCATCAGGGCTGATAGACACGCCATCAATGGCTGCTGCAGCCAGCCTTGCGCCCCCAACAGCGTCTCCTGTGCCACCAAGTGGCATTGCCGCAAGTCCAGCATCAGCGCCCTTAGATTTCCAGAAAACGACGTTGGTGCCATCTGCTGTAGACATAATCCCATCGGCTTCGATTGGAAACTCAGTTACGGCTTCGACCAGAAATTCAGAATTCCAAAGAACAAATCTCGATTTGCCTTCATCGATTCCATCTTCACTTGGCGCTGCAGCTGAGACGGATGGCAGTTTATCCAGCATGTCCATTCCGATAGGAACGGGTTGCTTCAACGGCATTCCCCCAGAGACAAGTGCCGCAGCTTTTCCATCAGGAAGAAAAATCGGAATGATCTTTTTCCCCTTTGCCAAGATTGCAGGGGTCTCGCTGCGTTCGTCATAGATGAGACAGAGCTGGTCAAATTCGCGCTTGATAACAACAAGCATAAATGTTTCATCAGCGTTTACAGCAAAGTCAACCACTCCGCCATATTCGAATATTTCAGCAATCAAGCGGTTTTCACGCTTCATCTCAGCATGCGGGAATACAGCCTTTGGATCACCACCATTTGGATGGACAGATATCAACCGACCACCATCCAAGAAGTAGATATTATCGGCGAGGTGAAACTGCGGGCGTTCCTTGGTCCCGGAGCTTGCGGCAGATTGCGTCAGCTGAATTACTTTCTGGCCGAGGGCAGCATCCATCACACAGAGGTGACGGACATCCCCGACAGCGTAAGCTCCAAATTGGGTGAGGTAGCGGTTGCTTGTGAATGCGATTGTCTGACCATTGGCATCCAGAATAGGTTCACCCTCTGCCGGTTCATCTGATGTTAGTTGGACGAGGCCCCCACCATCTTTGGCGTTCATCATAAACAGGTCAGATGATTTCCCGCGTGTTGCAGAGACCACAAGCTTTCCTGCCGTACTTGGGATTGCCGTTCCAGGGATAGGAAACCCGAGACTTCCCCATCTAGCAAGCAAGGCAACGATTGTGAATGCAACAAGGAGAAGGATGATATTGCGGGGTGTGATGCGCTTCGGTTTCATAGCTGGTCTCTTGTACGGATGTTTATTACTAGCAATAGTTGTGCACACCCAGAATTACAGAGTATATTACCTTGAACAGTTCCCTTAACGCGGGAAGTACGCTTACCGAACTCGGATGTAGCAAATGTGCGTGTTGTATTGACACGCATACTTTTTTCGTGGTAGAGTCGCGAGGTTCACTCCCAAACAAAGGGTCTTACAAAAATGTATGCAGTAATCCGGACCGGTGGAAAGCAATACCGGGTATCGGCAAACGACACGATCGTAGTCGAAAAGCTTGACGGTGAAGTTGGTGATGCAATCACCATTGATGATGTTCTCCTCATTGGTGGCGAGACCACCCGTGTTGGATTGCCTATTGTGACAGGTGCGAGCGTAACTGGCACCATTGTCAAACAGTGCAAGGGCAAGAAAATCAACGGAATCACCTATATCAAGGTCAAACAACATCAACGTCACTATGGCCATCGCCAGTTTGAGACGCACATCCGTATTGACGGAATCAACGGTTAGTCGAGGTATTAGCTATGGCACACAAAAAAGGTGTGGGTTCATCCCGCAACGGACGTGATTCCAACCCACAGATGCTGGGCGTCAAGGAATATGCAGGTCAAACGGTTACTGCTGGTTCGATTTTGATTCGCCAGCGCGGATCCAAGTTTGATCCAGGTGCTAACGTTGGCCAAGGACGTGATTACACCCTCTTCGCAAAAGTCGATGGTGTTGTCAAGTTCGAAGGTTTCAAGTACAACCGCCGAATTAGTGTCTACCCTGTAGTCGCTGAAGAAGTCGTTGCCGAAACATCTGCATAGTCGGTAAGGTTCACCGATTTCAACGGCCCGGTTTTACCGGGCCGTTATTGTTTGAAGGAGCTGCTTAAATGTTTATTGACGAGATCAACTTCAACATCCACGCCGGTGATGGAGGACGTGGCGCAGCTACCTTTCGTACCGAGAAGCACGTTCCGCGTGGTGGCCCAGATGGTGGTGATGGCGGGCGTGGTGGCAGTGTATGGCTTGAAACAGATGCCAACATCTCAACACTGCTTGACTTCCGTACCGGCAAGAACTACCGTGCTGACCGTGGGATGGACGGCATGGGTAAGCAGCAATTCGGCAAAGATGGCAAAGATCTCGTTCTCAAGGTCCCGCCAGGAACACAAGCTTTTGACACCATTACAGGGCAGTTGCTTGCAGATCTAGCTGGCCATCCGATGAAATTTGAAATCGCCCGCGGTGGGCGTGGTGGCAAAGGCAATATCCACTTCGTTTCATCAGTACAACAAGCCCCAAAGTTTGCTGAACTCGGCGAGCCTGGCGAGACATTCGCTGTTCGCCTCGAGCTGAAGCTCCTCGCGGATGTTGGGCTTGTTGGATACCCAAATGTTGGGAAGTCCACGCTCCTTTCTGTAGTTTCCGCTGCGCGTCCGAAGATTGCAGATTATCCATTTACGACATTGGTACCTAATCTTGGCGTCGTAGCGCTCGACCACAGCCGTTCCTTTGTTATCGCCGACGTCCCCGGACTTATTGAAAATGCTAGCGAAGGTGCGGGACTTGGCATTCAGTTCCTTAAACACCTCGAGCGAACCAGATTGTTGATCCACATGATTGACATCAGTGAGTACTCCGGAAGAGAACCCAAGGATGACTATGCTGTTATCCGAGCGGAGCTTGCAAACTTTAGTGCGGACCTCGCTGCGCTCCCAGAAATCATTGTCCTTTCACGCGCTGACTTGGTGTTTGACGAGCCTTATAAGCAGGAACTTCTGGAGCACTATCAGACTATTTCTCCCGAAACGCTTATTATTAGTGCTCCAACTCGACTAGGCCTTGATGAGCTGATGAAATTGGTGTGGTCCAAGTTAGAGGCATTACCAAAACAGCTTTCCGCCGCAACCGGTACAGTTCGAATCACGACGCGTGATAAGGACAACGACGATCCGCGGCAGTTTGCAGTCAATTATGATGAGAAAACGCGTACTTACACCGTTACAGGGCACGGAATAGAACGCAGAATTTCCATGACTGATATGAGTAATGACTTTATGGTGCGTCGATTACAACGCTCCATGGAGCGTTGGGGTCTCTTTAAAAAGCTTAAGGAAGCCGGTGCCAAGGATGGTGACAATATCAAAATCCGGCACTTGGAATTTGAATATGTCGACGATGACTTGGTCGACGAACCGTTTACATCCGGCAATGACGACGATCTGGATGAACCCGTATAATAAGCTATGCCAGAAACTGGAGCTGATGGACGGACATTGCTGACACCGTTACGGGTACCAGAACCAACGGTTGAGCGTCTTTCTACGTATCTTCAGTTTCTATACAGTGCCGCGGCAAGTGGCCTAACAACGATATCGTCGGCTCATGTAGAGTCTGCAACCGCCGTGTCTGCAGCACAATTCCGTAAGGATCTTAGCTACTTTGGAGAGTTTGGCAAACCGGGCGTTGGATATATCATCTCAGAACTCCAGGACCGTATCTCAAGAATTTTGCAGCTTCACGAGACGCAACCCGTTATTCTCATTGGTCTTGGAAACTTGGGGGCCGCCCTCCTGTCTTACCCTGGCCTCACCGAGCAACGTTTTGAAGTCGTTGCCGCTTTTGACATTGACCCGAAAAAAATTGGTATTACCGTTCAGGGTGTGCCGGTATATGCACTCAGTGATCTCTTAGTGCAATGTGCCCGTCTAAATCCACGGATTGCCATCCTTGCCGTACCAGGACTTGCGGCACAACAAACGTTTGACCTGGCGTATCAAACTGGAATACGGGCTATTCTAAATTTTGCACCGTCAGTTCTTAGGGTACCGGCCGGAGTAACGGTCCGTAATGTTAGCTTTACACAGGAACTAGCCGTTCTCTCCTATCACATCAAAACCGACCAGTTGGACTCCTGACATGCGCGGGGCACGCCTTGCAGTAGCGCTTGTTTCTGTAAGCATCCTTTTGGTTGCACTTGCATCCTGGTTTGTTCTTTCACGTATGAACAAGAACAGACAAGCCTTTCCAGTTAGGACATCAGCCTTTGTTCTCTCCGGGGGTACAACCGGCTCAGCTAGCTGGTTACGCTGCTCGGATGGTCAGGTAGTTGTCATCGGAACTGGAGCAGAATCCGATGCGCGTAAGCTGATCGAAAGTCTTGATGCTTACGGAATCACCACGATAGACCTTGTGATTCTTCCGCATCCTTATTCGGATGTAACCGCAGGCTTTGGTAATCTACAAAGTCGATACCGTATCCGTCACGTTTGGGTAAGCTCGGTTGCACCCATAAACCGTCATAATGGACAAGCGATGGAATCGATCAAGGCTGCCGGCATTCCAATGACCATTGTGCATCGCGGAGACAGAATGCAGCTTGGCGAGCTTCAAATCGATGTCCTCTCACCAACGGTTACACGCATATCTGGACGCCCATCCGCTGGTAATAACTCTGTAGTCGTTCGATTGAGCACGCCTACGTTTTCCCTACTCCACCTTGGCGGTATTGGACTGTCAGGTCAGAGAGCCCTCTTGGCCGGTGTTCCTTCACAAAAACTCAAGTGTGACATCGTTGTGTTGCCGCGTGTCTCGAGCAGTGATGAACTTCTGGCGGAGCTGCTTCAAGCCACGAACAGTGGGTACTGCATTGTTGAAGGACAATCGGATGATTTGGACACAAGCCTCTTAGTAAAGACAAGCGGAACAGTCATCGATGTCTCCGCATCAGGACAGCCTCCCCTCTTCTTCCTCGATGAAACCGGCGTGCGACAAGTCTTCTAGGCAAGTGGGTTACCTTCCTGAACCAGATTTCAGCTTATGAACACCAACTTTCTACCTAATATAAACAGCCCTCTAACGGAATCAGTGATGGATTTACTAATGCCACTCGCTAAGCATGTCGCTGGCATCAACACTATTTCCATTGACCGTGACACGAGAACAGAACTCTCAGAACAACTCAAAAGCCCAGCCTTGATCGTTGCAAACCACCCAACAGACATGGATCCAATCCTTTTGCGGACTCTTGGATCAGCTGTGGGACTTCGCTTCAACTACCTTGCCTGCCGCGAGGGTTTCGATGGTTTACGAGGAGCTTGGGGATGGGCGGCACAGAGGATTGGTGCGTTTTCGATCGTCCGTGGCACGGTGGACCGAGAATCTTTCCGCCACACAATGAACCTGTGGGTGAACGACGATGCACACATCGTTGTGTTCCCCGAGGGTGAAGTGGGTGCGTTCAACGACAAACTTCTGCCGTTTCATGATGGTATTTTCCAGCTGTTGTTACTCGCATCCGAAAAACGAATCGCCTCTGGAAAGAATCCGATTGGAATTGTCCCTTTAGGACTGCGCTACACGCTTACATCAGATCAACGTAGCGCTCTCTTACAGGCATCCATTGCGCTATGCTCCGCCACAGGTGCTGAACGTTCAGATGATCTGATACAGAATTTGAGGTCTCTTACATTCATCGTTATATCCAGACTTGAAGTCGAATATGGTTTGTCAGCAAATCAGGAAATTACAACTCAGGAACGTATTAGCCGGCTTCAAACGGCAGT
>CAIRTT010000002.1 GCA_903881535.1 uncultured Armatimonadota bacterium | reverse complement strand
GAGCGGACGCGCCAGGCGGACCGTCAGGCCAGTCAGGTGCAGCAGGAAATCGCTGTGCGCGAGCGCGAGCTGACCCTTGCCCGGGATGTGCAACGTGCTAGTCTTCCGCTGACCACGCCGCGGATTCCCGGCCTTGAGCTGACGGTGCGCTCCGAGCAGGCAGCAGAGGTCGGCGGCGATTTCCATGTCTTCGTAACCGATGCCGAAGCGGCGGTCGCGGGGATTTGTATTGGGGATGTCAGCGGTAAGGGGATGGCAGCTGCGTTGATCGCGACAAGTGTGGCCAATGTCTTTCCGTATTTGAACCCGCTTTCGAGTCCGCTCAGTGCGCTACAGCGGCTGCACGGAGATCTCATTCAGCGCCTCGCGGATGGTTCATTTGTCTCCCTTTTCTTCACGATTATCGATGGCACGGATGGCCGGGTGCGTTACTGGAACGCGGGTCATCCCCCGATGCTACATTGGCACGCCGAGACCGGTGAATGCGATGTGTTGACATACGGCGACAGCGCGCCGCTTGGGATGCTGACTGCGTGGACGACGCAAATGCGCCGCGTGCAGCTACAGCGTGGGGACATTTTGGTGGTGTGTTCGGATGGCATCACCGAGTCTGTCGAGTCCCTGGATGAGGCGAAAATCCTCCCGCTGACGGTCGGAATCGTGCAGCGTGTGGCGCCTGACGGCGCGGATGCCGTCGCCGATGCGCTTGTCGCAGCCAGCCGCGAGCACGTCCGCTCGAGCACGGATGACCTCACGGTGATTGTCGCTCGTTATCACGGCAGCTAGCCGGGCGTTTTTAGCGGGTATGCTCGCAGCATGAACTGTGTGGATGTGGCGATTATCGGTGCCGGTCTAGCCGGTGTTGCGGCGGCAGGGGATTTGGCGGCGGCTGGGAAGTCCGTTGTGGTCATCGATAAGTCGCGCGGGATAGGTGGCCGGATGGCAACCCGTCGCCACGCGGGCACGCGTATCGACCATGGGGCGCAGTTTTTCACGGCGCGAAGTGAGCGCTTTGCCGCATTTGTGAATGGCCTTGTTGAATCCGGCATTGTGCAAGTTTGGTCCCACGGCTTTCCGATTTTGGTGGATGGAGATGTCTGTGCCCGTCCGGATGGCCATCCGCGTTACGCCTGCCCTGTGGGTATGAGTGAGCTAGCCAAGCAACTACTACCCGACACGGTTGAGTGTATGCTTGGAACGCAGGTTACATCGGTCATACGTCTCGCTGATCCCGTCGGAGATGGGTTGCGCTACGAGATCCTTGCGGGGGAGTCAACGGTTTGTTTGGCCCGGGATGTCGTGTTGAATCTGCCTCCGGCGCAGCTGGTTGCAGTGGCTGGCGACCTGCTTACAGTCGCTGAACGGGATCGATTACTCGCCATCGAGATGGAGTCGTGCTGGGCGCTGGGAGGCTGTCTAGCCGAAGATATCCCACTAAGTGCTGTTGCCATCGAGTGCCAACACACGGTGCTTGGGTGGATTTCACGTAACCATACGCGCCGCGGAGGTGCAGTAGAGCCACTGTCAATCATGGTGCATGCGAGCGGAGCGTGGAGCGCGTCGCATTTGGAGGATGACCCACTAGATGTCCGAAACGCGATCGAAGCAGCGATGCGCGAGATCGGGATGCCTCTCAAATGGGATAGCGATCCGTTCATCCACCGCTGGCGGTATGCCAAGCCAGTCACCGGACTTGGCGAGGATGTGTTTCGCCTTTCAACTGCCGCTGGTGTTTATGGCGTGGG
>CAIRTT010000001.1 GCA_903881535.1 uncultured Armatimonadota bacterium | reverse complement strand
TTTTGATCGCTTTCAGGACCGCTCACTGGCCAGAAGAACTCAAGCGCATAGAATAACCCAGCCGCAAACGTTACCGCCATGATCAACGGACGCCTAAGCTTGGTCGGAACCAGCGTCAATGCAAAGAAAAGGATAACGGAAACCACTGCCGCACCAGCTATATAGGTGTAGAGAGCAGCTCCGTGTTGTACCTGAAACATCACTTACCTCCCTTTGCCGGTGAATAGTAGCTAGCCGCTGGCATGTCCTTGTCCTCAAACAAGTTTTTCACCAGTGGGAGCTTGGCCATTGTTAGGAGAAAGCCCAGCATCACGGTTACAAGAATTGCGATTTTTACCCTGTCCTGCCCAATCATTGAACCTAATAACGTTGGCTGGCGGGTGAGATAGGCCGTTGCCGCGTAGTACTCATCCCCGATGATGACATAGTCGCAGCTGGCGATAAAGAATGGAATCTGAGTCGTGCTCGGGGTGCCTGCAACTTGAATCGCACCAACCATGTTTGCGTTCTCAGCCATGATCAAGGATTCTGCGAAGAAGGTTCCGAAAAGGAATGTCGCAGCATATTGTTCGCGCTGAATCATCCCCGCTACGCCAGCTGCATATGCAAACTGCTGATTGGAGAGATAGCGGACATCATCGGATGAAAATGCATCACTGCGCCCAGCTTTGTTGTACGCCGAACTGATTGCATCTTCTGCGATGGGCAATAAGGCCGCTTCGTAGATAGGCATTTGAACCTTGGTTCCATACCGTGCCGCAGCGGATGCGATATTGGTACAAATGGCAAGTGCCTGAAGGGTTACGACATCGATGCCACCAAGACCGGATGACAACAGAATTCCTCGCCCCATTTCGACTGCGCGTCCGACAGCTTCATCGATTGCAGTCAAACCCGGGATACGGCGGATAAACAATTTCTTGCCACGCTGTGCTGCGATGACTGTCCAGACGATTACCGCCGAAATGACAATCAGGATTACACGGGCTGGCCATGTTGCATGGTTCATTTAACTGGGAGCCTCTCCTCGGGAAACATCTTTAAGACCACCGGATTTGAGCACGGTCAATTCTTCGATTCTTTGTATCAGACATTCAACTCCGTCCCTTGATGTCAACAGCGACTTTGCCTGTTCCATCCGCGCTAATCCAAAGAGCGGACCAAGTATCGGAGTCATTACAACCACACCAGCACCCATTGTATGGGCAAGAGGCCTGTGCATGTCCAGCGCCAATATTGCGGGAACTGACAGACCGCGCTTTACAACGAATTCGGCCAGCGACTGAATCAACGTTTCGCGCTCAGCTGCCGGTAGCTCATCGTCATTCAAGGAAAATGCATTTCGTAGGTTCATGTCGCAAGACCTTCCCGCATTAACTCCATTCGCTTTGTAATAACGGCACGAACTGCAGCATCGTTTCCACGTGGATTAATACGGATGCCGCGGAACTGGTCCAGCCGACTGGGTAGGCGGAGCGTTGAAACGAAAAATCCGTCCCGGCCCGCAGATGCGCGGCGAACATCGGTCCACGCGATGTGGCGGTTGAAGAATGGGAGGCATTTTTGCGAAATACCCACATCGTCTATTGTGTACGTAACGGGGAAGAGGAACTCGCTAAGCGCACTTGTCAAGGCCACTAATGGCAACAAAAGTGCAGCTGGGACAGGGAGGAAGTACCACCATGCGAGCATCGCAGCTGCATAACCGAACATGACCAGGCACAACTTCGCGGGCATTTCCTTTGCCAGATGAATGGTCCACGTCAATACTGCGGCATCCACCACAGTTTCCTGTGTGGGAATTCCAAGTCGGGTATTGTCAGCTTGATGGCTTTGCACTGCGGCGCAATTATAGGATGTAAGCACATCGTAGTCAACGCAAAGCACAGCTTAGGACATGATTCCTTAAGCTCTCCCGGTAGAATAGTGAGTATGCGCAAATCTGTTGCCGTTCTTGGCTCGACTGGATCTATCGGAACGCAAACACTCGATGTCATTGAGCGCATCGGTTCAGATCACATTAATGTGCTCCACCTCGTGGCCAATCGAAGCTCGCCACTGCTTGCGGAGCAGGCTAGGCGTTTTCCGGATGCAATGGCGTCTGCTGCGCTATCCGATGGACCATCAGTCCTCATCGATGCCGTCATGGACCCGCGCGTAGACACGGTTGTCGTAGCCGTCAGTGGGGCCGCAGCTCTTGAAGCGACAATAGCCGCATGCAAGCGAGGGCTACGAGTCTGTATTGCTACAAAAGAAGTTCTGGTTGCTGCCGGCGCACTTGTGATGCAGCTTGCGAAGGACCATGGCGCAACACTGCTTCCAATTGATAGCGAGCACTCAGC